>JAHBAM020000001.1 GCA_018500125.2 Roseobacter sp.
GCGGGCAAACCCGCGTCGCTCATGCTGCTCTCTCCCATCCGGACTATGACCGTCGGCTCTGGAATTGCACCAGATCTGCTGACACTTTTTGTGGCTCCACAAACCGAAAACCGGTTCCCACTTTTCGGTTTGTGGACACTCAAAGCCGCTCGCGGGCTGACCTTTGGCGTGTGCCGCTGGCTTACCGCCGGTGGGGAATTTCACCCCGCCCTGAGAACAGCGCGAAACTGGCACAAATTCTGGCCCGATGGAAGCGGTTTTGCGCTTTGGCTGCGCCACAGCGCGGCGGGAAGAGAGAGGGGGCGAGAGGGGCTTTGCCCCCCTCGCGCTCCCCCAGGATATTTCTGGAAAGAGGAAGCCAGCGCGGGTCAGGCGAAGGCTGCGCCGGCGCGGATCTGGCCTGTGTGCTGGCCTGCGAAATTGAGAATCGGGGCGTTGAGGCGTTTGAGGGTGGCCGGGTGATTGGGATCGAGCACACCGAGGCGCACGAGGAGGGCCGCGATGGCGCATTCGGCGCCGCGTGTGGAGCCGTCAACGATTTTGAGGGCGATGCCGATTTTCTGTTCGGGGAGGATCGCGATGAAGAAGGCTTCGGCGCCTGTTTTGAGCGCGACGCGGCCCTGCATGGCGCGCATCAGCTCGGTGCAGGCGCGGCCCTCGCCGGCGACCAGCTCGGGGTAGCTGCGCATCGCGTCGCGCAGGCGGGCGGCGGCTTTCTGGCGGGTGTTGCCGCCTTCTGAGGCGGATGCGAAAAACGCCATGGCGCGGGCAATGCCGTGCAGGCTGGCGGCGAAATTGGGCGCAGAGCAGCCGTCAATGCCATAGCCCGGGCTTGTCTCTCCGGTCAGCTCTTCAAAGGCGGCGAGGCAGGCTTTTTGCACCGCGTGGGACGGGTCGACGTAGCGCGGGTCTTTGCTGGCGAGGTGCTGGCTGAGGGTGAGGAAGCCGGCGTGTTTGCCGGAGCAGTTGTTGTGGTAGCGGCAGGGGGAGCTGTCGGTTTTGTGCATCCTGATCAGGTCGGCGTCATCGCGCGGGGCCTGGGGGCCGCAGTTAAGATCGGCGTCGCAGAGGCCGAGATCCTTGAGCCAGCTTTGCACGCGGTCTGTGTGCATCGGAGCGCCCTGATGGGAGGCGCAGGCCAGCGCGAGCTGTTCGCCTGTCAGGCCAAAGGCATCGGCGGCGCCGCTTTCAACAAGGGGCATGGCCTGAAGCATTTTGGAGGAGGAGCGCGGCAGCACGATTGCGCCTGGATCGCCCCAGCTTTCTATGATTTCGCCATCTGCGCCGCAGACGACGGCATGGCCCATGTGAAGGCTTTCCAAGAAAGGTCCGCGCCAGATTTCGGCCATAGATACAGGTGCGCTCATGTCAGTCTCCCAAAAACCTGTGCAAGTTTTCGCCAATTGCTCTTTCGTAGGTGGCAGTTTTCAGGCTAATGTTGCAATGTCGAGTTGAAAATGGCCTGAGTGAAATAATTGGCAAAAGCCACGGGTCAAACGGAATTGAGGCAACGGACAGCTGGAGGCTGGACATTATGGTATTACGATTTGCGCAAACGATGGCTTGTGCCGCAATTTTTCTTGCCGGGACACCCAGCGCTTATGCTCAGGATACAAGCACCAACCAAGTCGCGACCAAGACCGCTTGGGCTGTGTTTGAAGATGCGAACCCGAAGGAATGTTGGGCGGTGAGCTCGCCCAAAGAAACGGTGAACTCCAAGGATGGCCGTGTTGTGGCGGTGCGGCGTGGCGATATTTTGTTGATGACGTTTTTCCGCCCCGATGCGAATGTGAAGGGGCAGCTGGCCTTCACGGGGGGCTATCCGTTTGCGGCGGGGTCGACTGTAAACCTCACGATTGACGGATCGAGCTTTGAATTGTTCACCAATGGCGAGTGGGCCTGGGCGGCTTCTGTTGCGGATGATGCGAAGATTGTCACGGCGCTCAAGCGCGGGACGAGCGCTGTTTTGTCGGCCCGTTCGGGGCGCGGCACGCTGACCAAGGACACCTTCTCGCTGTCAGGCTACACCGCTGCTGTGGAAGACGCCGAGGCGCGCTGCAAGTAAGGGTGCGAGCGGTGAGAGATTTGCATGAGGCGCGGGTCTGGCTCGCGCTTTTTGCTATTTTGAGCCTTCGCTTTGAGCCGCGGTCAGGGCCGTGCGAGAGGTGATGTGAAGCACCGTCTTATGTTTTTTTGCCTCTTGGGCCAATGTGGCAAAGCGGGGGCGCATCGAACGGTTCATCCACCACATCATTTTATAGAGGCGAAACGTCACAGGCCACATCTTGCAGCCCTCAGGGGCATCATCGCGCCCGAAGAAAAGCGAGGCCAGCTGGCGCTTGGTGGCCCACCAGAGATGCTGTGCGAAAGGCAGATCGACAAAGACAAGCGTATCGGCGCGGGTGAGACGGGCTTCAAGGCTGGGCCAGGGGCCGATCCCGTCAATCACCCAAGCGTCCGAGGCGATGAGCGCGGCGTGCGCTTTGGCAAACCCCTCCTCGGGCGCGGGACGCCAGTTTGGACGCCAGAGAAGGTGATCGAGCGCGTGGTAGGGAAGGCCCTGTTGTTTGGCGATATGTCTCCCCAGTCGGGACTTGCCGCCGCCTGCGTTGCCTATGATCATCACAGGCTTCACGTGGGCCAGCCGATCAGGATCGCGCGGAAGTCGTTGACGTTGGTGCCTGTGGGGCCGGTTTCAAAGAGGGCACCCGTGGCGGCGAAGGCTGTGTAGGCGTCGTTTTGGGCGAGGGCGTCTTGCGGCTTGATGCCAGCGGCGCGGATCGCGGCGGCGGTCTGGCCCGTGGCGAAGGCGCCGGCGTTGTCTTCGGAGCCGTCTATTCCGTCGGTGTCGGCGGCGAGAGCGTTGATGCCTTTGGCACCGTCAATCCTGAGAGCGAAGGCGAGGAGATATTCTGTGTTGCGCCCGCCGCGGCCTTTGGCTTTCAGGGTGACGGTTGTTTCGCCGCCCGATAGGATCAGGCGGGGGGCTTGGGCGGTGAGCGCCAGTTTTGCGTGTGCTGTGCCAAGGTGGCTCGCCTCGCCTTGCAGATCATCGCCAAGAAGCTCGACGGGCCAGCCTTTTGCTTTGGCAGTTTCTGCGGCGGCGGCGAGAGATTGCGCGGCGGAGGCGATCACGCGGACCTCGTTTCGGGCGAAGGCCGGGTCTGAGGGCGCGGGCGGCGCGGGGGCTGTGGCGAGGTAGCGGGCGAGCTTGGGCGGCAGGGCAATCTTGTGGCGGGCGACGGCGGCGAGGGCCTCTTTGCGACCAGAGGCGCAGGGCACGGTGGGGCCGGAGGCGACTTGGGCGGGGTCATCTCCGGGCACATCGGACACGATCAGGGAGACCACGCGGGCGGGTGTATTGGCGATGAGCCGGCCCCCTTTGACGCGGCTGAACATTTTGCGGATCGCGTTCATTGCGCCGATGGGCGCGCCCGAGGCGAGCAGTGTTTGGTTGAGCGCCTGTTCGTCGGCCAGGCGCAGCCCTTCGGCGGGGGCCGCAAGCAAGGACGAGCCGCCGCCGCAGATCAGGGCGATGACGAGGTCGTCTTCTGTTAGGTCGCTGAGCGCATCAAACAGCGCGTCTGTCGCTGCGAGGCCGGCCGCGTCGGGGACGGGGTGGGAGGCCTGAAGCACCTTGATATGCTGGGTGTCTGCGCCAAAGCCATAGCGGGTGACGACTGTGCCGCTCAACGGGCCATCCCAGAGCTGTTCCAGCGCGGCGGCCATTTGCGCTGCGCCTTTGCCAGCGCCGATCACCACGGTGCGCCCCTTGGGCGGCGCGGGCAGATGTGGCGCGAGGGCTTGAAGCGGATCGGCCGCAGCGATGGCGGCCTTGAAAAGAGAGGTGAGAAGGGTTTGTGCGGCTGTGTCCATGGGCGCAGATTAGCGCCGCGCGCGGCAGGATCAACGAGATAAGATGTCAGGGGCCGCTGGCGGTTTTGCCATGCGGCCCCTGAGGGATCAGGAGCGGCCTTTCCACGGCACCAGCGTTTTTTCGGCGATGCGCATGAGAATATCGATTCCGTAGCCGATGATTCCGATCAGGATGATGCCCATGATCACGATATCGGTGAGCTGGAAGCGGGAGGCGACCATGATCATCATGCCTGCCCCTTTTTCGGCGGCGACCAGTTCGGCCGCAACGACTGTGCCCCAACAGACGCCCATGGCAACCCGTGCCCCTGTGAAAATCTCGGGCAGGCTGTTGGGCACGATCACATGGCGCATGAGCTGGAAGCGCGAGGCCCCGAGCGAGTAGGCGGCATGAACCTTTGTGATGTTGACACCCGACACGCCGGCGCGCGCGGCGATGGCCATGATCCAGAGGGCGGCGAGGAACAGCAGGATAATTTTGCCGACCTCTCCGATGCCGGCCCAGATGATCACCAGCGGAATGAGGGCAAGCGGCGGCACGGGGCGCATGAACTCCACGATCGGATCAAACCAGCCGCGGAACCAGTTGGACAGGCCCATGGCATAGCCCAGCGGGATGCCCACAAGCGCGCCGAGCAGGAAGCCGAGGACAACGCGGAAGAGCGAGTAGCCGAGGTGCTCCCAGAGGGTGAAGCCCTGATAGCCTTCGGTCGAGATTTCGACAAAGCGGGACACAACCTTTTCGGGCGGGGGGAGCCAGATCGGCTCCATTTGCATTCCGCCCGAAGGGGTGATCTGGATTGCGCCTTTGTCGGTGAGCGAGACGCTACCGGAGGCAAAGGAGACGCTCTGGCCCTGTGTGATGGGCTGACCATTGATCGCGATGATCTTGGCACCGTCGCGGCGCTTGGCATCGTCGTTCTTGTCAAACAACACAGTCTTGGTGCGCCCTGCCGAGACGATTTCGGCATCGTTTTTGGCAAAGCCTGTGCCTGCGTCAATCTCGGGTGAGGCGGGGTCTTCACCGAATTTGTGCACGCGCAGCGCGATCGTGGCGTCGTCTGTGCTGCCATCGGGGGCCTGAAGCGTGTAGGTGATTTCGGTATCGCCGATAAAGGGGGCGGGGGCGTGGATGGGTGCCCATTTGGAGCCGGTGAACGCGCCCCAGAGCAGGAAGATTGTCACCACGGAAATGACACTGGCCCAGCGGTCGGGGCGCACGGCGCTTTCGTCGCCGAAGGTCACTGTTTTGAGCGAGGTAAAATCGGCGCGGGTTTGCATCAGGCGCTTGACGCCGAAGCGCACGAGAAAGAAGCCTGCGATGAAGATCGAGGTATAGATCAGGAGAATAATCATGCGCTGGCCTCCGCGGCGTTGCCCATGATCTCTTCTTCCATATCCCAGATCATGCTCAGGATTTCTTCGCGTTTTTCAGCGAATTCGGGGTGTTTTTTGACTTCGCGCAGGTCGTGACCGACGCCCATATCGGCAAAGGGCAGGCGGTATTCGCGGTGAATACGCCCCGGACGCGGAGCCAGAACAAGCAGCCGCTCGCCCAGAAGTAGGGCCTCTTCGACCGAGTGGGTGATCAGGATGATCGTTTTGCCGGTCTCTTTCCAGAGTTTGAGGACGAGGCCCTGCATTTTCTCGCGGGTCAGGGCGTCAAGCGCGCCCAAGGGCTCGTCCATCAGGATAACATCGGGGTCATTGGCGAGGCAGCGGGCCAGAGCCACGCGCTGTTGCATCCCGCCGGACAGCTCGAAGACCGATTTGTCTTTGAAGTCGCGCAGGCCGACGATATCGAGCAGATGATCGACGTTATCGCGCCATTCTGCTTCGCGTTGGCCTTTCATGCGCGGGCCGAAGCTGACATTTTCGCGCACCGACATCCACTCAAACAGCGCGCCTTGCTGAAAGACCATGCCGCGCTCGGCATCGGGGCCTGTGATGTGATGGTTGTTCAGGGTCATGCTGCCTTCTGTGGGCGCAAGAAAGCCTGCGACGATGTTGAGAAGCGTGGTTTTGCCACAGCCCGACGGGCCAAGCACGCTCATCAGCTCGCCTGATTTGATCTCGAGTGAGATATCTTTGAGCGCTTGAACGTGGCTGCCGTTTGGCAGGTCAAAGCGCATTGAAATTTTGTCAATGGAGAGAGTGGACATACTCGCCTTTCGGGGCCTGAAGCCCCTGTTGTGTCGTCTTGGGTCAAGCCGCGCCGTTCAGGGGCGGGCAGGGGCAAAGCGAGAGGTGGCCCGCCACGGCAGAGCGCAGCAGCGGGCCTCTGTTTGCTTTACATACCGCCGGCGGCCGCGAGCGGGCCTGTGTTGACGGCGTTTTCATAGGTATCAAGAGCGGCGTCAATGCTGCCGGCTTCCAGGAAGACGTCTGCGACACCTTTCATGAAGGTTGCCGCGTTGCCACCGAGCCAGGCTTGGCTGAGCTGCTCGTCCACAGTCGGGAACTTGAAGGTTGCGATGGTTTCCTTCGTCGCCTGCTCGTCCATGCCCGCATCTTTTGCGATCACCGGGAGCATTTTGGCGTGATTGCCCTCATCGGCCCACATTGTATTGGCGTCGGCTGTGACTTTGAGGAACTTGGCAACAAGATCGCTGTTTTCGGCCACAAAGCCTGCCGAGGCAGATGTGACGTCAAACACGAGAATGCCGAGATCTGTCTTTTCGTCGCCTGTGAGCAGCACGTTGCCGTGCTCTAGCGCGCGGCGCAGCGAGCCGCCCCAGCCACAGAACATATCAACCGCGCCTTGGGCAATGGCAGCAGCGCCTTCTGGCGGGTTCATGTTGACGACTTCCATAGAGCCGACATCAACGCCGAAGTGGCTCATCTGTTTGAGGAAGCCGTAATGTGCGGCGGTGCCCAGCGGCACGGCGACTTTCTTGCCGGCCAGCTCGCCGGCGTTTGTTTTGTCGATCTCGAGGGCTTCGGCGACCACGCAGTTGTCATTGTCCGCATAGCTCACCGCCACGTCGAGGATCTGAAGGTCTTGACCACCTGATGTGGCGACAACGAAGGGCGGAACGCCCTGGCTGACGGAGAGATGCACATCGCCCGAGGCCATGGCGGCGCTCATTTCTGTGCCCGATCCGAAGGCGCGCCAGTTGACCTTGACGCCCATTTCCGCGTCATAAGTTCCCATGACTTTTGCATATTCAAATGGCATCGGCCATTCCTGGAAGTAGGCGACCGTGATTTCGTCGAGTGCGGCGGCCTGGCTGCCTGCGAGCATCGCGGCGGCTGCGGCGGCAGACATGAGGGTTGATTTAAGTTTCATAGGGTAGCTCCCGTTGTTGGTTACACGCCTCAAGAGGCGCAGCTCACCAGTTTGTCTGGTTTTGAGCCTTCTACGGGCCGCGCGGATGGCACGGGCCTCGCTGTCTTGACATGAGGGCGCAAATGCTGATTCCGATCAACGGTTAATTTGTGGAATAGGCTATAGTTTTTGGTTTTGTGAAAAGCCGATTTGGCAGGGGTGATGCGATTTTGGCCAGTAATTATTGGTTCGGGGCGAAAAATTCGCTTTGAGAGAGTGGCTGTATTGGTCTTATATGACCGAAAGGACTGGCCCTATCAGACTCGGGCAAAATAGCGCTTTGCTGATCAGAAGAATTTGATCAAAACCTGACCGCGCGCGGACCTGGCTTGCGCGGTGTTTAAATGGAGGCTTCGGACCATGGACGGCAATCTTTCTGCAAATGATATCAGCCATATTGTTGACGCGGACCGCGCGCACGTCTGGCATCACTTGACCCAACACAAGCCGTTCGAGGCCGGCGAGCCGCGCATCATCATTGAAGGCAAGGGGATGCGGGTCTGGGACCAGAAGGGCAAAGAGTATCTTGACGCCGTATCGGGCGGGGTCTGGACGGTCAATGTCGGCTACGGGCGCGAGAGCATTGCCAATGCGGTGCGCGACCAGCTTGTCAAACTGCCGTATTTTGCCGGCTCCGCAGGATCGGTTCCCGGGGCTTTGTTTGCGGAAAAGCTGATCAGCAAAATGCCGGGTATGAGCCGCGTCTACCAGACGAATTCGGGGTCTGAGGCCAATGAAAAGGCCTTCAAGATGGTGCGCCAGATCAGCCACAAGCGGTATGGCGGCAAGAAATACAAAATTCTGTATCGCGACCGGGACTATCACGGCTCGACTTTGGCCACCATGTCGGCGGGCGGGCAAGACGAGCGCAACGCCCAATACGGCCCCTTCGCGCCCGGATTTGTGCGGGTGCCGCATTGTATGGAGTATCGCGCGCAGTGGGACCTCACCGGCGAGGCCTATGCCGCGGCGAGCGTGAAGGCGATCGAGGAGGTGATCTTGGCGGAAGGTGCCGACACCATCGGCGCGCTCTGCCTTGAGCCTGTGACAGCGGGCGGCGGGGTGATCCCTGCGCCGGAAGGGTATTGGCCGCTGATTGGCGAGCTGTGCCGCAAATATGACATCCTGCTGCACATCGACGAAGTGGTCTGTGGTGTGGGCCGCACGGGGACCGAGTGGTTTGGCTATCAGCACTACGGTATCGAGCCTGATTTTGTGACCATGGCCAAGGGTGTGGCCTCGGGCTATGCCGCGATTGCCTGCTGTGTGACAAACGAGCGGGTGTTTGAGATGTTCAAGGATGATACAACCGATCCGCTGAACTATTTCCGCGATATTTCGACCTTTGGTGGCTGCACGGCGGGGCCGGCGGCGGCGCTGGAGTGTTTCCGTATCATCGAAGACGAGGGCTTGCTTGAGAACACCACAAAGATGGGGGCGCGACTGGTTGCGAACCTGTGGGAGCTTGGCGAGCATCACAAAGTCATTGGCGATGTGCGCGGGCTGGGCCTGTTCTGCGGGGCGGAACTTGTGGCTGACCGGGCCAGCAAGGAGCCTGTGGACGAGAAGCTTGTGGCGCAGGTTGTGGCGGAATGTGGCGCGATGGGCGTGATCATCGGCGCGACCAACCGCTCGATTCCGGGCTTTAACAACACGCTCTGTTTCTCGCCCGCTTTGATTTCAACGCCAGATGATATCGACCACATCACCGAGACTGTCGGCAAGGCTCTGGGCAAGGTCTTTGGCTGAGCGTGTCAACCGGATGGGCCAGCCGATTGGCTGGCCTGTCACAACCGAATTGCCACGGCCAAGGCCGCAGAGGACACGGCTTGAGGGGCGGTTTTGCGCTTTGGTGCCGCTGGATGTTGCGGCGCATGGCGAGGAGCTTTGGCAGGCGTTTTCGCGCGATCCTTCCGGGGCGAGCTGGACCTATCTGCCGATCGGGCCTTATGACACCAAGGCGGAGTTCCTTGCGTTTTTGCAAGCTGCCCAGAGCAGTGAGGACCCGCTGTATTATACGGTTCTGAACGCGCAGGGCCGCGCTTTGGGCCATGCGACCTATCTCAGGATTGACCCCGCGCATGGGGTGATTGAAGTCGGGTTTATCCATTTTTCCCCTGAAATGCAGCGCACGCCCGTGAGCACCGAGGCGATGTATCTGATGATGTCTTATGTGTTTGAGACGCTCGGCTACCGGCGCTACGAGTGGAAATGTGATGCGCTCAATGCGCCCTCGATCGCTGCGGCGAAGCGGATTGGCTTTCGCTTTGAGGGCGTGTTTCGACAGGCGACGACCTATAAGGGGCGCAATCGGGATACGGCCTGGCTCTCTGTGATTGACAGCGAGTGGCCGGCATTGAAGGCTCGGTTCGAGCTTTGGCTTGCGGCGGAGAATTTTGACGCGGCGGGCCGGCAGAAGCGCTCTTTGTAAGGCGGCTTTCAGGGTCGGAGTTTCGCTGCGCGACCCCCCGACCAAGGCGGGGGGCTAGCCCCCCGCACCCCCCAGGATATTTGTGGAAAGAGGATGCAGGGATCTGCTTTAGAGTTGGCGCACGGCGCCTTTGGCAGCGCTTGTGGTCAGGGCCGCATAGGCTTTGAGCGCCGTTGTCACCTTGCGTTTGCGCGGGGTGGCGGGCTGCCAGCCTTTGGCATCCTGGGCGGCGCGGCGGCTGGCGAGTGTGGCTTCGTCGACCGCGAGGTTGATGGTCCGGTCGGGAATGTTGATTTCGATCAGGTCGCCTTGCTTAACGAGGCCGATCAGGCCGCCTTCGGCGGCTTCGGGGGAGACATGGCCGATGGAGAGGCCGGATGTGCCGCCCGAAAAGCGGCCATCGGTGAGCAGGGCGCAGGCCGCGCCGAGGCCTTTGGATTTGAGGTAGCTTGTCGGGTAGAGCATTTCCTGCATCCCCGGACCGCCGCGCGGGCCTTCGTAGCGGATGATCACCACATCGCCGGCCTTGACCTTGCCGGTGAGAATGTCGCTGACGGCCTGATCCTGGCTTTCGCAGACATAGGCGGGGCCGGAGAATTTGAGGATGCTGTCATCGACCCCTGCGGTTTTGACGATACAGCCCTTTTCGGCGAGGTTGCCAAAGAGCACGGCGAGGCCGCCGTCCTGGCTGAAGGCGTGGTCTTTGCTGCGGATGACGCCTGCGGTGCGGTCCAGGTCAAGCTCGGGGTAGCGGCGGCTTTGGGAGAAGGCGACCTGTGTGGGCACACCCCCCGGCGCGGCGCGATAGAATGCGTGCACGGCCTCGTCTGTGCTTTGGGCGACATCGTATTTGGCCAGCGCCTCGGCCATTGTGGGGGAGTGCACTGTGGGCAGGTCGCGGTGGATCAGCCCGGCGCGGTCCAGCTCGCCCAGAATGGCCATGATGCCGCCGGCGCGGTGGACGTCTTCCATATGGACATCGGATTTGGCGGGGGCGACTTTGCAGAGGCAGGGGACATTGCGGCTGAGCCGGTCGATATCCTGCATGGTGAAGTCGATTTCGCCTTCATGGGCGGCGGCGAGCAGGTGGAGCACCGTGTTTGTCGAGCCGCCCATGGAGATGTCGAGCGTCATGGCATTCTCAAAGGCCTTGAAGCTGGCAATGTTGCGCGGCAGGACGGACGGGTCATTGCCCTCATAGAAGCGCTTGCACAGATCAACGACGCGGTGGCCGGCCTCGCGAAACAGCGCCTCGCGGTCGGCGTGGGTGGCCAGCACCGAGCCATTGCCGGGGAGCGAGAGGCCGAGGGCTTCTGTAAGGCAGTTCATCGAATTGGCGGTGAACATACCCGAGCAGGAGCCGCAGGTCGGGCAGGCCGAGCGTTCGATGGCGTCGACCTGTTCGTCGGACATATTTTCATCGGCGGCGGCGACCATGGCGTCGACCAGATCGATCGCCTTCTCTTCGCCGTCCCAGACGACTTTGCCCGCTTCCATCGGGCCGCCGGAGACGAAGACACAGGGGATATTGAGGCGCATGGCGGCCATGAGCATTCCCGGCGTGATCTTGTCGCAGTTGGAGATACAGACCATGGCATCGGCGCAATGGGCGTTGACCATATATTCGGTGCTGTCGGCGATGATTTCGCGGCTGGGCAGGGAGTAAAGCATTCCGTCATGGCCCATGGCGATCCCGTCGTCGACGGCGATTGTGTTGAATTCCTTGGCGACGCCGCCGGCCTTTTCGACTTCGCGGGCGACGAGCTGGCCGAGATCTTTCAGGTGGACATGGCCGGGGACAAACTGGGTGAAGGAGTTGACGATGGCGACAATGGGCTTGCCGAAATCATCGTCTTTCATGCCGGTGGCGCGCCAGAGGCCGCGGGCGCCGGCCATGTTGCGGCCATGGGTGCTTGTGCGTGAGCGAAGGACGGGCATGAGAGATCTCCTAAAATATCTGGGAGGCAATGTGCATAGGAACGCGCGGAAGGCAAGTGGCGCGCTGCATTGCGTGAGGCCGCGAAGGCGGCTAAAGGGATGCGTGACACGGCAACACAGAATCTTGGGAGACAGATATGTCAAACGCACAGCTTGAAGCAGCGATTGAAGCGGCATGGGAGGCGCGCGACACGATCACGCCCGCCACAACGGGAGAGGCCCGTGAGGCGATTGAGGATACGCTTGCGGCGCTCGACAGCGGCAAGCTGCGGGTGGCGGAAAAACAGGCTGACAACAGCTGGTTTGTCAACCAATGGGCCAAGAAAGCTGTGCTTTTGGGCTTTCGGATCAAGGATATGGAGATTCAGGACGGCGGGCCGCAGGCCGGCGGCTGGTGGGATAAGGTCGACAGCAAGTTTGTCGGCTGGAGCGCCAAGGACTGGCAAGCCGCTGGCTTTCGCGCCGTGCCCAACTGTGTTGTGAGGAAGTCGGCCTATATCGCCCCTGGCGTTGTTTTGATGCCGTCTTTTGTGAACATCGGCGCCTATGTGGACAGTGGCACGATGGTAGACACATGGGCGACTGTCGGCTCCTGCGCGCAGATCGGCAAGAATGTGCACCTCAGCGGCGGTGTGGGCATTGGCGGCGTGCTTGAGCCGATGCAGGCCGGGCCGACCATTATTGAGGACAATTGCTTTATCGGGGCGCGCTCTGAAGTTGTGGAAGGCTGTATTGTGCGCGAGGGCTCTGTGCTGGGCATGGGGGTATTTATCGGGCAGTCCACCAAGATTGTCGATCGTGAGACCGGCGAAGTGATGTATGGCGAAGTGCCGGCTGGCTCTGTTGTTGTGGCGGGCTCGATGCCGAGCAAGAACGGTGTGAACCTATACTGCGCCGTGATTGTGAAGCGGGTGGATGAGCGCACGCGCTCCAAGACCTCGATCAACGAGCTTTTGCGGGACTGAGCCTTTTTATCAGCGGATGATTTTGAAGCGCGGCGACGGAAGTTGCCGCGTTTTGCGTTTGATCCTTGAGACGGGAGAAAACGTGATGATGAGATCGGTTATTCTGGTTGCGGCGATGGGGCTTGTGATGTGGTTGCAGGCCACGGGAGGGGCTTGAGGCGGCTGGTTTGGAAGCCGGCTCGGGGCCGATAGCGTGACGGACGGTGCGGCGGAGCGGTGAGCGGGGGGTGGCCCCCGAC
>JAHBAM020000206.1 GCA_018500125.2 Roseobacter sp.
CCTCGTCTACCGCTTCCAAAGCGAGGCCCGCCTCAATGTCAGCGTGACAACCGCCGCCGACGCCAATATCACCGTTCAGGCCGTCAGCCGCGCCGACCTCCGCAAAAACCTGCCTCACGCGGCCTGTTTTGTGGTGCCCAATATCTCCGACATCTCCGAATACAAAGCCGCCCGCCGCAGCCCCAAGACCAACTGGGCACAGCTGCGCGCGCGCGACAAACTCGCCGTGTTCGTGCCCAATGACGCCAGCCCGCAAGAGGTCCGCGACTGTCTGCACGAGGAGCTGGCCCAAGCCATTGGCCCCCTGAACGATCTCTACCGCCTGCCCGATTCCGTCTTCAACGACGACAATATGCACACCGTTCTGACAGGCTTTGATATGCTGGTGCTGCGCGCCTATTACGCGCCCGAGCTGCACACCGGCATGAGCAAACGACAGGTCGCCTCCGTGCTGCCCGGTGTGCTCGCCCGCCTCAATCCCGCCGGCGAAAACAAAAGCCCCGAGCGCGCCGCGCCCACCCCGCGCAGCTATATCGCCGCCGTCCAGACCGCCCTCGGGCCGAGCGCCAGCATGGCACAGCGCCGCAAGGCCGCCGAAAAAGCGCTCGATATCGCCCGCGCCTTCGGCTGGCAGGATCACCGCCGCGCCTTTGCCCATTACGCCATGGGCCGGATCGCGCTGCTGTCAGATCCCGACGACGCGCTCAAACAGTTTCAGGCCGCCGATCAGTTTTACTCAAACTCCCGCGCCACAACCCTGCACCGCGCCTATGTCGCCTCCCAGCTCGCCTCCCACGCGATCAGCCAGGGCAATGGCGTGCGCGCCCTGACGCTGGTCAATCCGGCGCTGCATATCGCCAAGGAAAACGAAAACGCCGCCCTCTTGAGCACCCTGATGCTGCTGCGCGCCGAGGCCCTTGAGTTGACGGGCCGCTCCTCGGAGGCACAGCACGTTCGACTGGACAGTCTGGGCTGGGCGCGTTACGGATTTGGTTCGGAGTGGGCGGTGCGCGCCAAAATGCGCGAAATATCAATGCTCTCTCCGCGACGAGGCCAACGCGGGTAAGACCAGATGATTGTGACAATCGGATTTTTGATCGGCGCTCTGATGGGCGTTTTGATCGCACGCAACAAAGGCGGCAACCGGCTGGATATGGTCCAGCACGCCGCCGTGATCGGCGTCATGATGGCGCTTGTCGCCCTCTTTCTCAATATTCTCATCTTGCGGCTCATCTGAGGCCAAAAATGTTTCTGCCCTTCTTTGAAAACCTTCGAGAAGCCGGCATCCCCGTTTCGCTGCGCGAGTATCTGACCTTTCTGGAGGCTGTCAAAGCCGGGCTTGTCACCTATGACATCGAAGGCTTTTACTATCTCGCGCGCACCTCCATGGTCAAAGACGAGCGCCATATCGACAGGTTTGATCGCGCTTTTTCTCATACATTCAAGGGTATTGAAGAGCTTTCTTTAAGTGATGCTTTAGAAGCGGTCGACATCCCCAGAGACTGGCTCGAGAAACTTGCCGAAAAGCATCTGAGCGAAGAGGAACGCGCCGAGATCGAGGCTTTAGGCGGCTTTGACAAGCTCATGGAAACATTGAAAGAACGCCTCAAAGAGCAAGAAGGCCGTCATCAGGGCGGCAACAAATGGATCGGCACAGCCGGAACCTCCCCCTTCGGCGCCTATGGCTACAACCCGGAGGGCGTGCGCATCGGCCAGAGCGAGAGCCGCCACAAGAGCGCCGTCAAAGTCTGGGACAAGCGCGAGTTCAAAAACCTCGATGGCGATGTCGAGCTGGGCACCCGCAATATCAAAGTCGCCCTCAAGCGTCTGCGCCGCTGGGCGCGCGATGGTGCAGAAGACGAGCTGGACCTAAACGGCACAATCCGCGCCACAGCCGAACATGGCTATCTCGATGTAAAGACCCGCCCCGAGCGGCGCAATGCCGTCAAGGTGCTGCTCTTTCTGGACATCGGCGGCTCGATGGACCCGCATATCAAGCTGGTGGAAGAGCTGTTTTCCGCGGCAAAATCCGAGTTCAAACATTTCAAGCATTTTTACTTTCACAACTGCCTTTATGAGGGCGTCTGGAAAGACAACGCCCGCCGCTGGGACCAGCAAACCCCGACATGGGAGGTTTTGCGCACCTATGGGGCAGACTACAAATGTATCTTTGTCGGCGATGCCTCGATGTCGCCCTATGAGGTCGCCTATGCCGGCGGCGCCAACGAGCATTGGAACGCCGAGGCCGGTCAGGTCTGGCTTGAGCGGACCCGCGCACACTGGCCAAACACGGTCTGGATCAATCCGGTGCCCGAAAAATACTGGGGCTATACCCATTCGATCGGCATGATCCGCGAGATCTTTGAAAACCGGATGCACCCGATGACGCTGGACGGCATCACAGCCGCCATGCGCGCGCTTCTCTGAGGCACCGCACGCTCGATTTACTTAATTTCTGTTAACCAATCGCTGACAGAGCCGGTGCACGGATTGTGCACGCAGTGTGCACGGATATCACCCCCCCCGAATCAGGTGATTTTGCCGCCGTTAACCCTGCGGGGCGCCGTCTTTAGAGCGTGTTAAGCTTGCCGGGGCCGCCGCCTTCACAGGACAGGCCCGCAAGCTTCAGAAGATGCCACAAAAGCGCCTGATTGGAGGAGATCACAGGGCAGCCCGCGCGCCGCTCGGCTTCGTCCAGAATGCCAAAGCTGCGCAGGTTTGTGCAGCTCGCAAAAACAGCATCGCACTCCGCCATTTTTGCTGCAGTTTCAATGGCTTCCAGCGTGCTTCTCTCGCTGATCCGTGCGACTTTCCTGTCCTCGCTCTGCTCAAAGCTGACCTCGCTCACCGCCTCAAAGCCGTTTTGCGCCAAGAGCCGGCGCATCGGAGCCGTGACCTCTTTCACATAGGGGCTGACAAAGCCGATCCGCTTGGCCTTCAGCGCGCCAAGCCCCGCCATCACCGCAGTGATCGGGTCGCTCACCGCCGCCTCAGGGTGGCTTTGCCGCACAAGCTCCGCCACCCTCTGAGGCCCGATCACCGTGCTCGCCGAGGTGCAGGCATAGCCCACCGCCTTCAGCCCCTCAGGCAGCAGCCGCGCCACCTCCGGAAGCCTTTTTTCCATCATTTTCAAGGCGTCAGGCGTCACATCGGCCTCGGCCTTGATGCGCGCATGAACAAGGCTCACAGCGCGCCCGGCCAGCACTTGGCGCGCTTCATTCTCAAGCGTCTCATCGGTCGACAGCACGATCAGCCCGAGCTTTGCCGCCCCGCCGTAGCCTTGGTCCAAGTCATAAGCCTGCATTCTCTGCGCTCCGCATATTCCGCTGGCCCGAATCTGGCCCCGCACCTAACCTTGCCCCATGAGCACCGCCCCTGTCACGCAGATAGACCTGACCCGATTCGCCGCCGATCCCTACCCGGATCTTGCGCAAATGCGAGCGCACGCACCGATAACCTTTGTGCCCGAGTTAAATGCTACGCTCTTCACACGCCGCGATGACATTTTCACTCAAGAAAAACGCATCCATATTTTTTCATCAGAGCAGCCCGAGGGGCTGATGACGAAGCTCATGGGCGAGAACTTGATGCGCAAGGATGGCGAGGCCCATATGGTCGAGCGCCGCGCGCTCTTTCCTGCGCTCAGCCCGCGCACCATGCGCGAAATATGGCTGCCCCAAATCGAGCAAAAAGCCGATAAACTACTGAAATCGCTTACAAATAAAACCTCCTGCGATCTCGTCCGCGACTACGCCATGGTGATTTCCGCAGAGACGCTGAAGCTCGTCACAGGCCTCACAAACATGGCCCCCGCCGAGCTGGACCGCGTCAGCCAGGGCATGATCGACGGCTGCGCCAACTACGCAGGCCACCCCGAAATCGAGGCCACCTGCCATGATTGCACCGCGTCCATCGACCAACACATCGACGAGATGCTGCCCACCCTGAAGAAAAACCCAAACAAATCAGCCCTTTGCGTGATGCTGGAGGCGGGTTTGCCGATGGAGTCAATCCGCGCCAATATCAAACTGATCATCTCCGGCGGCCAGAACGAGCCGCGCGACGCCATCGCAGGCGCCGCTTGGGCGCTGCTCACCCATCCGGCCCAACGCGACAGGGTCCTGAGCGGCGCGGCCACATGGGGCGCGGTCTTTGACGAATATCTCCGCTGGATGTCGCCCATCGGGATGTCGCCCCGCGAGGTCGCCCAAGACGCAACCGTCAACGGCATTCACCTCCAAAAAGGCGACAGGGTCTTCTTTATGTTCTCCTCCGCCGGTCATGACGAAGCCTATTTCAATAATCCGGAAGTGTTTGATATAACAAGAGATACTGGCCCAAGCATCCCCTTTGGGGCGGGTCCGCATTTCTGCGGCGGGGCGGCTGTGGCGCGCGCGCTGATCACCGATGTCGCCTTGCCCAAGCTGTTCAAGGCCTGCCCCGGTCTGCGCCTGACAGGCCCCGTGCCCTTCACAGGCTGGGCCTTTCGCGGTCCGACCAAAATGCCCGTTGCGTGGTCGCCTCAAAGCCCCCATATCTGACCCATGATCAAACTGCTGCCCCTCCTTTTGCCGCTCCTCTATGGCTACATCATCTATCGCTTCTCGGTGCGCAACACGCTCAAGGAGCTTGATGCCAAGTCCACAGAGCTGGCCGATCCGGCCTTTCAGCCGGTTCTTGAGCGCCTCGCCAAAGCGCTCGGCATCGCGCGCGTGCGGGTTCATCTTTATGAGATCGAGCCGGTCAACGGCCTGGCCGCGCCCGACGGTCGGATTTTCATAACCCGCGGATTTTACAACAAATTTCGCACAGGAGAGGTCAGCGCAGAAGAGCTGGCCAGCGTCATCGCCCATGAGCTTGGCCATGTCGCGCTCGGACATTCCCGCCGCCGCATGATCGACTTTTCAGGCCAGAATGCCATGCGCATGGCCCTCGGCGCTGTGTTCTCGCGCTTCATCCCCGTGATCGGCGTCTGGCTGGCCAATTTTGCCACAAGCCTGCTCGCCGCGCGCCTCTCGCGCTCTGACGAATACGAGGCCGACGAATATGCCGCCGCTCTGATGACCAAAGCCGGCTTTGGCGTCGCGCCTCAGATCGCGTTGTTTCACAAGCTCGAATCCCTCAGCGGGGCAGTGGCCCATCGCCCGCCAGCCTGGCTCCTGAGCCACCCCAAAACAGACGAGCGAATCAAGGCGATCCGCACCGTGCAAAGCCGCTGGGAGAAGGCTTAGGCCAGCGCTTTGGCCAGCCGTGGCAGGCGGGCTTTCTTGAGCAGGGCGCGCATCTCCCAGTCGCGCCCCGACAGCGCGCAGGCGGCGGCCAGAACGCGCCCGGCCACGCCTGCAACAAGCGCCGGATCTGCCGCCCAAAGCCCGCGCAAATAGGCGTCAGGGTCCATCACGCCGAGGCCTTCTTCGGCTAGGATTTGCGAGGGGAAATCCTTTTTATTCAATGTGATAATCGCGTCCGCCGATCCTGCAATCGCCGCAGCAAGCACATGGATATCGTTAGGATCAGGCAGCCAGAGCCGCGCCTTCAGGCCCTCGCCGTAG
The DNA here is from genome assembly GCA_018500125.2 of Roseobacter sp. Taxonomy (GTDB): domain Bacteria; phylum Pseudomonadota; class Alphaproteobacteria; order Rhodobacterales; family Rhodobacteraceae; genus Lentibacter. Next base: position 5,553 of record JAHBAM020000206.1, read on the forward strand.
CGCACCCGCGCCTGTGGCCAGCGGGCATTGAGCATCGCGATTTCGCCCGCCACAAACACCCCTGCGCCGGCCTCGTGCTTTTGTGCCGTATGCGCCCATTCGCCCTCAATTTCGCCAGACCACAGCGGCTCAAAAGCCCCCGCATCGGCCACGCCCAGCAGCATCTCGCGCATCACCGTCGGATAGAGCACGCAGGTGTCCAGCAGCAGCTTCACAGGCGGTAAAACAACGCTTTGAGATAGCCGCTTTCCGCAAGCTGCGGCATCAAAGGATGGTCCGGCCCCGCAAAGCCCGTATGGATCAACTGGCTGCTGCGCCCCGCCCGGCCAATACCGCGGCTCGAAGCGGCGCGAAACTTGCCCAGATCCGCCGCATGAGAGCAAGAACAAAGCCCCAGATAGCCGCCCTCCTTAACGAGCACAGCCGCCAGCCGTGCAATGCGCTCATAAGCCCGCAGGCCCGCATCCAAAGCCTTCTTGGAAGGCGCAAAAGCGGGCGGATCACAGATCACCACGTCAAATCTGCGGCCCTCTTGAGCCAGCGCCACAAGCGCATCAAAGGCATCAGAGGCGCGTGTTTCAAAACGCTCCGCGACGCCCGAGGCCCGCGCGCCCTCGGTGGCCAGATCAAGAGCCGCCGCCGAGCCGTCGACAGCCAGAGCGCTCTTGGCGCCCTGCGCCAAGGCGGCCAGACCAAAGCCCCCGACATGGGAGAAAACATCAAGCACATCAGCGCCTTGGCTCAGCTTGGCGGCAAATGCCTGATTGTCCCGCTGGTCAAAAAACAGGCCGGTTTTCTGCCCCCCTGTCAGGTCGGCCATATAGGTCGCGCCGTTCATTTTAACCGGCACAGGCCCGCTCGGAGCATCGCCGGCCAGAACCGCGCTCACATCGTCAAGCCCCTCCAGACCACGGGCGCGCCCCGAGGCGTTCTTCAAAATGGTTGTGATCCCGTCCAGCCCGAGCAGGGCCTCGCACAGCGCATCAAGCTTCATCTCGGCCCAAGCCGCATTGGGCTGCAACACAACCGTGTCCCCGAAACGGTCAATCACCACCCCCGGCAAGCCGTCTGCCTCGGCATGAACCAGCCGGTAATACGGCTCACAATAGAGCCGCGCGCGCATCTCTAAGGCTCTGGAAAGTTTGGCTTTAAACCATGTGGTATCAATCTGGGCCTTGATGTCACGCTCCAGAATACGCCCCGAAATACGGCTCTCGGCGTTAAAGCCGACAAGCCCCAAGGGCGCGCGCTCCGCATCTTCCAAAAGCACAATCTCGCCTTTGGCGATGGCTTTGGTGCGGCGGTCAAGCACGAGTTCATTGTCAAACACCCAAGGCGCGCCATGACGAATCTTGCGCGCGTCTGCTTTGGGTTTGAGGCGGATAACGGAATAAGGGAGCTGTGTCATACAGCCCCCTTACATCACTTTTCCGAGGTTGTGAAAGCCCTAGTATAGCCTGTCAAGAGAGACCAAGGGGGCCAAAGGCGTTGCAAATTGCAGATCGCGGCTCACGCTCTCCTCGGGCGCATCGGCCCCGGATAGCTCTGCGCGGATCACAGAGGCCAGATGGGCGCTCACCCGTTTTTTCTGTGTCTCCCCGCGCGCGTCCGCGTCTGTGGCCTCCTGCCCGCCCAAAGCCTGCAAATCTGTTTTGATTTTGCGCGGGGCCATCAGCTCAAGACCGGTCGCAGGGTCGGTCACGCTCAGTATAAAGGTCATCGAATGCGTGCCGCCAACCGTGTAGCGCGCCCTGTCACTCACCCCATGAAAGCGCAAGACCTCAATCGCGATTGCGGCCGCTTGTCCATGGGTGAAATCCTCGGTCGCGTCTCTGGCGCTCGCTTCAAAAATAGCGCCGACTTGCGCATAGCGGTCGCCATGTTCATCGCCACGCCAGACAATATCCGCAACAGGATAAAACACCTCGGCCTCCGAAACGCGCAGATCTCGCGAGACTGTCACAGTGATGTCCTGCACAGCCAAAGGCTGGCTGTAAAGCTGCTGGTTTTTGGCGCCCATAAAGAGCGCGTTGCGTGTGGCAACTTCGAAACTCGCACAGCCCGAAATACTCAAGCCGATCGCGACAAGTAGCGCTGCTTTGATAAGTTTCATTTTGTCCTCCTCAGGCTCACGCCCATTCCACCGCTTGGGGCGGAGAATGGCGGGGCAATAGGACAACTTTATGGCGGATTATTGGTTATTGCTTGACAGATGGCTCTGTCGCCAACGCGCCACAGGCACGCCGCAAATCTGGTGGCACAGCCCGCTCAAAGGCGTCGTGCTTGCCAGCCGCCGCGCCGCCGCGGGCGGTCCTGGGTGGCGAGGCCGTCTTGCAAAACCGTCGTCATAGGATGGCCCTCAGATCCATGGCGCGCCAATAGCAGAGCAATCGTCTCCCGTTGATCAAGCTCATCAGGCAGGCTGAGCGCCCAATCCAGAAAGATCGAACGGCATTCAGACGCCGTAATGCCCTCGATATTATAGGCTTCACGTATCAAAGCTTTGGGGTCGTAAATATCACCCTTCATTCTCTGCTCCCTTGAGATTGGCCACAATCACTTCGGCCGCCACTGCGGCGCAGCTTTGCAGCTCCGCTTGCAAAGAGGCAAGGTCTTTTGAGCCGGTTTCGCGCAGCACAAGCTCGGCCGCGCCCTCGCTGGCCGTTTCCGCGTCAAACGCAGTATCAGACAAGAACCGCGTGGTCAGGTTCAGCGCCCAGAAGAGCCGGTAAGCCCGCATCAAAGCCTCGCTTTGCGCCTGATCGATCAGCCCCGCGCGCACCAACCCTTTGACACCCGCCTGCACCCGCAGATTGGAAACCCCACCCGCAAGCGCCCCCATCTGCGAAAACAGCTCGATATCCTGCAAGCGCCCCGCGCCGATCTTGGCGTCCCATGGCCCGCTCGGAGCCTTGGCCGCTGCGATCTTGGCCCGCATTTCCGCCACGCCGGTTACGGTGCGCCCATGATCCCGGCCCTTTTCAGCCAAAAGCTGTTTGCGAAAGGCCATAAAATCTTGCGCAAGGCTCTCCAACCCGCAGATTGGGCGCGCCCGCACAAGTGCAAGATGCTCCCAAAGCCAGGCCTCCTTCTCCTGATAGGCCCGAAACGCAGGCCAGCTCGTCGCCACAGGGCCTTGGTTCCCGGAGGGGCGCAGCCGCATATCAAGCTCATAGAGCCGCCCTTCCGCCATCGGCGCGCTCACCGCCGTGACAAGGGCCTGCGTGAGGCGCGCATAATAGGGCCGTGTCGCCAGCGGGCGGCGGCCTTGCGACATTTCGGCCTCTTCGGGATCATAGATCACAATAATATCAAGGTCAGAGGCGCTGGTGAGCCGCCCCGCACCAAGCGATCCCATTCCAATCACAGTGGCGCCCTGCCCCGGAGGCGGCCCATGTTTTTGCGCAAACTGAGCAACAACCTCTGGCCACAGCGCGCGCAAAACGGCCTCGGCCAGCTCGGCATATTGCGCGCCCGCTTCCTCGGCTCCGGTCAGACCGCGCAAAAAATGCACCCCGATCCGAAAATGCCATTCCTTCTTGAAGCGGCGCGCCACATCGAGTTTGCGCTCATAATCCGGCTCTGCCGCCAATAGCGCCGCAAGCTCCGCACTCAGCCCCGCCACGCCCTTCCACTCGGCAAAGAAATCTCCGCCGATTACCGCATCAAACACGCCGGCATTGCGGCTCAGGTGCTGCGCAAGCGCGGGCGCTGTGCTGGCAATATCAACGATCAGATTCACAAGCTGCGGATTGGCCTCAAAGAGCGAAAAGAGCTGCACCCCCGCAGGCAAGCCCGCCAGAAACCCGTCAAACGCGAGCAAGGCACCGTGCGGATCCGCTGATTTCGCCAAAGCGCTCAAAATATCAGGCTTCAGACGGTTGAAAATCTGCGTGCCCCGCTCGGATCTCAGCGCCGCATAACTCGGCCAGCGGGCAATCACGTCATTGTCCAGCTCCGGCATCTGCGACACAGGCTCAGCAGCACCGGACTCAGCCGCACCCGGCGCAACAGCATCAGGCGCAAAGAAGCCCTCTGTCAGCGCGTGCACCTCCTCCAGCCGGTCGGTCAGCTCACGCTCAAGACCCGCGCGCTCCCGCCCCATAAAGGCGGCCAGCTGGTCCATGCCCTCGCCTGTCGTCGGCAGCAAATGGGTCTGCTGATCCGCGATCATCTGCACCCGATGCTCAACCTCCCGATGCGCGCGGTAATGGGTCTTCAATGTCTCGGCCACATCCTGCGGCACCCATCCTTTTTGCGCCAATACCCCGAGCGCAGGAACCGTGCCGCGCGCCCTCAAATCAGGGTCGCGCCCGCCCGAAATAAGCTGGCGTGTCTGGGTGAAAAACTCGATCTCGCGGATCCCGCCGCGTCCGAGCTTCATGTTATGGCCCATCAGGTCGATCTTGCCGCCAAGCCCCTTATGTTCGCGGATCCGCAGGCGCATATTGTGAGCATCCTCGATCGCGGCAAAATCAAGATGCTTGCGCCAGACAAACGGGCGCAGCGTCTCCAGAAAAGCAGTGCCTGCGGCCTGATCGCCCGCCCCGCAGCGCGCCTTGATATAGGCCGCGCGCTCCCATGTGCGCCCGAGGCTCTCATAATAGCTCTCGGCGGCCTCCGCGGCCATGCAGACAGGCGTGACCGCAGGATCAGGGCGCAGCCTCAGATCGGTGCGAAAGACATAGCCCTCCGCCGTGCGGTCATTGAGCATTGCGCTCATCCCGCGGGTCGCCTTGATAAAAGCCTTGCGCGCCTCAAAGAAGTCATCCCGCGCAAAACGGGTTTCGTCAAACAGGCAGATCAGATCGATATCGGACGAATAATTCAGCTCATAGGCGCCCATCTTGCCCATCGACAACACAAACATCCCCCCCAGCGTCTCAAGATCGTCAAGCGCCATCCCGGGCAGCTTGCCGCGCCGGATTTCTGCGCCCAAGGTGGCGCGCAAGCTCAACTCGACCGAGAGATCGGCAAAATGCGTCAGCGCAGAGGTCACCTCCTCCAGCGTCCAAACACCGCCCAGATCGGCCAGCCCTGTGAGCAGCGCGACCCTTTTCTTGGCGCGGCGCAATTCACTTGGCAAATCGGGCGCGCCAACCGCCCTCAGGCGCAGATATTCGGCCTCAAGCGCCGCCTCCGGCGCCTCAAACGCCTCCCTCATCCAGTCGGCCTCCCGCAGCATCAAGGAGAGCAGATAGGGGCTACAGCCGGCAGCGCCCTGCACAAGCTTGGCCAGATCACCGCTCACCCCGTCAAAAAGCGCGCGCCCCTCAGCCCCGCGCTCGCTGTCATAAGCCCTTGGCAGGCGGGTGATTTTCTGTGCAAATTCCATGCCTAAAGATGCGCCGCGCCCAAAGCCGCGTCAATCGGGAAGAGGAGCCAAACCATGTCAAAAAGCCTCAAGCGCGTGCGCGCGGCCCTGGAGGGCGAAGCCGCAGACATACGCGAAACAGGCGAAGCCAAAACCGCCTTGCAAGCCGCCGCCGAACTTGGGGTTGAGGTCGATCAGATCGCCAAGTCGATTGTCTTTCAGGGCCAGATCACGGGCGAGGCCCTGCTCTTTATCACCGCTGGCGGCAATCAGGTCTGCATGAACAAGGCCGCCGCCCTCGCCGGTGAGCCGCTCGGACGCGCGCAGGCGGCCCTTGTGCGCGCCCAGACGGGCTTTGCCATCGGCGGTGTTTCTCCGCTTGCGCACAAAAACCCGATCCGCAGCTTTTTTGACCCGCGCTTGATGGATTTCGCCCTCATTTGGGCCGCCGCCGGCACGCCACACCATGTATTCAGCCTGGCGCCGGCCCGCCTTCTGGAGAAATCAGAAGCGCAACTCTCTGATTTTGCATCCTAAATTATCAAAATGTAAATTATCTTAACATACCCCCCTTGCGCGGGAGCCTGCGGATGCCAATATCAGTAATGTGAAAAGCATTCACATTACACCCACGCCCGTAAGGAGATTTAATTATGACACACGCCGTTCCCTATTCAGCCCCCTCCCAAGGGTGGTTTGCCCGCGCCGAAGCCTGGCTTGACGACAAAGGCAAAGGCGCATGGATCGCCGCTATGGTCCTGAGCTTTATTGCCTTTTGGCCCGTCGGCCTTGCGCTGTTGTTTTACATGATCACAACCAAGCGCCTCGGGTCTGGCGGCTGTCGCAAGCACCGCACACGGCACCAAAGGCGCTTCACCGCCTCGCGCACCTCGGGCAACACAGCCTTTGATGCCTATAAAGACGAAACCCTGCGCCGCCTTGAAGAAGAACAGCACTGCTTTGAAGCCTTCCTCGAGCGCCTGCGCGATGCCAAAGACAAGGCCGAGTTTGACCAGTTTATGGACGAGCGCGCCGAGGCCCATAGCACCGCAGAGCACGGCCCGGAAACAGCGGCAACCGAAGACACCACAGAAAAAGCCTAACAAAACGCGCTTGGCCCTCTATCATGAGGGCCAAGACCGTTCATCACGAGGATATCATGACCCCCGAGAGCTTTGATTTGCCCGACCCGCACTACCAGCCCGAGTTTTATGCCGATGTGCCGCTCAAACGGCTGATTTCATGGGCGATTGACACTGTCATTATCGTGCTTCTGGTTGTCCTCATCCTGCCCTTTACGGCCTTCACAGGGCTGTTCTTTCTGCCTCTGCTCGGATTTGTGGTCAATTTTGCATATCGCGTGATCTGCCTGTCCAATGGCTCGGCCACTCTGGGGATGCGCCTCACAGCGATCGAATTCCGCACAGGCCGCGGGGCGCCTTTTGCCCTCTCCGATGCGCTTCTGCACACGCTTGGCTACACCCTGTCCTGGATGGTTCCGCTGGCGCAGTTTGTCTCGGTGATTTTCATGGCCTCCCAAGAGCGGGGTCAGGGCCTGACAGATATGGTGCTCGGCTCGGTGGCGCTGAACCGTCGCGCCGCCTGATCCCGCTCTATAAAAAACGGCCGCCCAATCGCTCGGGCGGCCGCCTCACATCTCCCGCAGAAGAGTTTAGTCAAGGCCCAGCGCGACAAACCGTGGCTCACCCGCGCGGCGCACGAGCAAGAGCAAAGACTTGCGCCCCGCCTCTTTCGCCGCCTCAACCTGTGCTTGAAGCTCGGCCGCGCTCGCTATCTTCTGCTGGCCCGCCTCGGTGATCACATCCCCCGCGCGCAACCCCTTCTCAAAGGCCTCGGCGGCTTCGTCCACATCGGTCACAACCAAGCCCTTGGCCTCTGCTCCAAGCTCGAGCTGCTCGCGCAGATCGTCGCTCAGCGGCGCGAGCGTCAGCCCCAGCATCTTCATTTCCTGAAGCGCGCCTTCTTGGTCTGCGTCCTCTTCCATCGGGGCGTCATTGCCCTCCGCGTCTTCGCGCCGGCCCAATGTGATCTTGAGCGTCTGGGTCTTGCCCTCGCGGAACACAACCACCCGCACAGTCTTGCCCACATCGGCGTTGCCCACCGTGCGCACAAGCCCGCGCGTGTCTTCGACCTCAATGCCATCAAAGCTCATGATCACATCCCCCGACAGCATTCCGGCCTCTTTCGCCGGCCCATCGGGAACATCAGTCACAAGCGCGCCTGCGGTCTTTTCAAGGCCGATCGCCTCGGCCACATCCTCTGACACATCCTGAATGCGCACCCCGAGCCAGCCGCGGCGCGTCTCGCCAAAGTCACGCAGCTGGGTGACAACACGTGTCACCACATTTGACGCCATCGAAAAGCCGATCCCGATCGAGCCGCCATTGGGGCTGAGAATCGCTGTGTTCACACCGACGACTTCCCCATCCATGTTAAAGAGCGGCCCGCCAGAGTTGCCACGGTTGATCGCCGCGTCGGTCTGGATGTAGTCGTCATATGCGCCCTGCAGCGCGCGGTTGCGCTGGCTGACAATCCCCGCCGAAACAGAAAACCCCTGCCCAAGCGGGTTGCCAACAGCCAGAACCCAATCACCGACGCGCGCAGTGTCCGAATTGCCAAAGGGCACAAAGGCCAGCGGCGCATCGCTTTCGACCTTCAGAAGCGCGATGTCGGTTTTCGGGTCGGTCCCGATCACCTTGGCTTCCAGCTCGCCCCCTTCGAAAAACTCGATGATAATCTCGTCTGCGCCTTCGATAACGTGGTTGTTGGTCACGATATAGCCGTCTTCAGAGATCACAAACCCCGAGCCAAGCGCAGAAGAGCGACGCGGGCGGTTGCCCTGCCCGTTGCGGTCCTGAAATTCCTTGAAAAAGTCCTCAAACGGGCTGCCATCGGGCACAATCGCCCCCGGCCCCGTGCCCCGCGCCACCATGGTCGAGGTGGTGATGTTCACAACCGCAGGGCTGACCCTGTCAGCAAGGTCGGCAAAGCTTTCCGGGCGCGCCTGTGCGCTGATCGCCTGCGCCAGCACAAAAGCCGCCCCCAACATCATGAGCCATAGGGCACCCATAAGGTTTGGCCGCGCTGTCTTGGTCGTCATTGCTGCCGTCATTGCTCGTGTCTGTGTTGCCTGTCTCACACCGATGCTCCTTTATCCCGTGTGATCATTCCGCGCCAAACAGCGCAGGTTCAATCTTGTCTATATGTAACCTAAGAAGTTTCATTATCAACGCCAAGCCCAAGCGCCTTCGCTCAAACGCACGTGAGCAACGCGTGAGATCGGCGTGAGAGGGCGGCGATTTGCCCAAAGGTCACGCCCCGAGCGCCTTGGCGCTCCAGACCAGAAGCAGGCCAAGCACCATCATCAAAGCGCCGATCATGCGCCGCGCCTCGGGCGGCAGCGCCCTGAGGGCGCGCAACATCTCTTCAACAAGCGAAGGGGCCAGCACATAGACCAGCCCCTCCAGAAGTAGCACCAGCCCGAGGGCCAGGAGGGCAGTTGCCCAAATCGTCATCACTTGCCGTCTTCATTCTTCAGATAGTTAAAGAACTCTGAGTCAGGCGACATCACCATGCTTGTGTTGTTGCCCGTAAGCGCGCCGCGATAGGCGTTGAGCGAGCGGTAAAACTCGAAGAACTCCTGATCGGCACCATAGGCCTCGGCAAAGATCGCGTTGCGCTGCGCATCGGCCTCGCCTCGGATGATCTCGGCCTGACGGCGGGCGTCAGAGGTGATCTCGACACGGGTTCTGTCCGCTTGTGCGCGCACGCGCTGTGCGGCTTCGTTACCTCGGGCGATCTCGTCTGCCGCTTCGCGCTCCCGCTCGGCCTGCATCCGCGAGAATGTCGCCGCGAGGTTGGCGTTGGGCAGGTCGGTGCGCTTGAGGCGCACGTCGATCACTTCAATCCCCAACGACCGTGCTTCGGCAATCGCGCCGTTGCGAATGCGCAGCATCAGCGCGGCACGATCAGAGCTCAAGATGTCGTTGGACGAAACCGTCCCCAAGACTTCGCGCGTTTCCGAGCGCAGGATCGAGTCAAGCCGGCGGCCCGCCACTTCGATGGCCTGATCGCCGCCCGCACCTGTCGCCTGACGGAACTGTTCCACATCATTGATGCGATAGCGCGCAAAGGCGTTCACTTCGAGGCGGCGGTCATCTGAGGGTGTGACCTGAAGCTGGGGGATGTCACGGCTCAAGATACGATTGTCATAGCGGATGACCTCTTGAATAAGCGGGATCTTAAACGCCAGACCCGGCTCATCCTTGATGTCGACAAGGCGCCCGAACTGCAGCACCAGAGCCTTTTCACGCTCGTCCACGATAAAGACAGACGAAAGAACGCCCGCAATCGCCAGCACAATCACTGGCAGGATATATGTTGTCGAGCGCATCAGTTGCTCCCTCCTGTTGGCGTGGTTGTGGTCCGGCGCAGCTCGTTGAGCGGCAGATAAGGCACAACGCCCCCTTGCCCGCTCGCATTACCGTCGAGGATGATTTTATCAACGTTGCCAAGCACTTCTTCCATTGTCTCCAGATAGAGACGCTTGCGTGTCACCTCTGGCGCTTTGGAATACTCGCTCAGAACAGCGGTAAAGCGGCTGGCTTCACCCTGGGCTTCGTTCACAACTTGGGCACGGTAGCCTTCCGCCTCTTCAAGCACCTGCGCAGACTCACCACGCGCCGCCGCAAGGACAGTGTTGGCATAGGCATCAGCCTGCTTTTCAAGCCGGTCACGGTCTTGCTCGGCCGATTGCACGGCAAAGAAAGCCTGCTTCACTTCTTCGGGCGGATCGGCCTTGTCAAAGTTCACCCGCACAATGTTCACACCGCTGCTGTAGCTGTCGAGCGTTGACTGGATGAGGTCTTTCAAACGGTCCGCAATAGGGCCGCGATCACGGTTGAGGATCGGAGCAAGCTCGCTTTGCGCAATAATCTCGCGCATGGCCGATTCCGAAACAGCGCGGATGGTTGTTTGAGGCTCACGCAGGTTGAAGAGGAAGTCTTCGGCGTTGTTGATGTTCCAGACCACTTGGAAGTCGATATCGACGATGTTTTCATCCCCGGTCAACATAAGGCCCGCGTCGGCCCCCGTGCCCCCACCGATATCTTCGGTGTTTTCACGTGTCACAGGCATGACTTCCGCCGTCACAACAGGCCAGGGCGCAAAGTTAAGGCCCGGTCCGCCCACGCAGGGGCTGTTACATTCGCCCAGAAACAGCTCAACCGACTGCTCTTCGGGCTTCACAGTGTAAAAACTCTGGAAAAGCCAGAGCGCCACCGCCACCAAAAGGCCAAGGCCGATTGTGCCACGGTTCAAAGCAGGGCCACCGTCGCCGCCTTGGCCGCCGCCACGGTTGCCACCAGAGCCGCCACCGCGACCGCCCATCAGAACGCGCAGTTGCTCCTGACCTTTTTTCATCAATTCGTCGATTTCAGGGATCGGCGAAGGCTCCTCGCCCGAAGGCCTGCGCCCGCCGTTGGGCCGCTGGTCGCGCCCGTCATCCCCGTTGTCGTTTCCGCCGCCGCCCCATGGGCCGCCAGAATTACCCGCCATCTACAGATTTCCCCTCTGTTTAAAGTCTTTAAGACGCTATGTCCTAACTTGTGTGCCCCTGCCACTATTTCAACCCTTTTGGTAAGGATTAAGAGCGCCGCACAGGCTCTTTCATTGTGACAAGCTCTTCGCTCATCGTCGGGTGCACCGCAACCGTGCGGTCAAAGTCTTCCTTTGTTGCTCCCATCTTAACAGCAATCCCGGCCAGCTGGATCATTTCGCCGGCGCCCGGCGCGACAATATGACAGCCCAGAACCTTGCGGCTCGCCTGCGACACAACAAGCTTCATCAGGACCCGATCGGCGCGCCCCGCAAAGCTCTGCTGCATCGGCTTGAACGAGGTGCAATAGACCTCGATCGGCTCCTGCGCGCGCGCCTCTTCCTCGCTTAAGCCCACAGTGCCCATCTCGGGCTGAGTGAAAATAGCCGTCGGGATCAGCGCGTGATCGGGCTTTGTCGGATGACCGTTGAACACCGTCTCCACAAAAGCCATGCCCTCGCGGATCGCCACAGGCGTCAGGTTCACACGGTCCGTCACATCGCCCACGGCATATACACTTGGCACTTTGGTCTGGCTGTAGTCATCCACCAGAACCTCGCCCTTGCGGCCCAGCGCGACGCCAATAGCCTCAAGCCCCATGTCTTCGGTGTTGGGGGCGCGGCCCGTGGCAAACATGACCTGTTCAAAAACCTCGTCATCCCCGTTGGTCGAGATCACACGGACACCGCCATCAACCTTCTCCATCTCAAGCACATTCGTGCCCAGATGCAGCTTCACTCCGTTCTGGATCATCTCCTCAGAGACCAGCCCGCGCGCCTCGTCGTCAAAGCCGCGCAGGATTTGTGCGCCACGGTAATACTGTGTCACATCCACGCCCAGACCGTTCAAAATGCCGGCAAATTCGCAGGCAATATAGCCCCCGCCAAGGATCAGCATGGATTTGGGCAAGCGCTCCAGATGGAAAATCTCGTTTGAGGTGATGGCGTGTTCTGCGCCCTTGATGGCAGGCTTCACAGGCCGCCCGCCCATGGCAAGCAGGATATGCTTGGCGCTCTTGCGTGTGCCGTCCGACAGCTCGACCTCATGGGCGCCCACCACGCGCGCGCGCGCATCATAACTCTCAACACCGTTTGTCTTGAGAATACCGCGATAAACATTTTCCAGACGGTCAAGCTCCGCGTGAAGCTTGGTCTTGAACATATCCCAGTCAAACGCCCCGAGGCTCACATCCCAACCATAAGCCTGCGCATCCGAAATCGCGCCGGGAAACTCGCTGGCAAAGACCATAAGTTTCTTGGGCACACATCCACGGATCACACAGGTGCCGCCGTAGCGGTCCTCCTCGGCCAAAGCCACCTTCGCACCGCCCTGCGCTGCCACCCTTGCCGCGCGCACACCGCCCGAACCGCCGCCAATGACAAAAAGATCATAATCAAAGCTCATGCCGCATTCCTCAGTCCATCAAATCGGTGAATAAATTGTCGTCTTCCAAAAAGTCGAGCCTGTCGGTCTCGACAGTTCCTGCGTTGATATCGCGGATCTCGACCCGACCGTCGCCATAGCCCACAACAACCTTGTCGCAGATATCCAGAAACAGCCCGTTTTCCACAACACCCGGAATCTGGTTCATCACAAGGCCCAGCTGGCGGGGGTTGCCGATACGGCCCAGATGCAGATCAAGGATGTGGTTCCCCTCATCCGTAATGTAGGGCACATCGCCGTTCATTCTGAGTGTTGTGCTGCGCCCGAGCACATCCATGCTCACAAGCGTCTCCTCGATCAGCGCCTTGGTTGTCTGCCAGCCAAACGGGATGACTTCCAGCGGCAGAGGAAAGGCCCCGAGCCGCTCGACCTCCTTGCCCACATCGGCAATCACGATCATCTGGTCGCTGGCCGTCGCCACGATCTTTTCCTGCAACAGCGCGCCGCCGCCGCCCTTGATCAGGTTCAACTCGCCGTCAAATTCGTCGGCCCCGTCAATCGTCAGGTCCAGCCACTTGGCCTCATCCAGACTGATCACATCAATGCCCACATCCCGCGCCAGCTCGGCTGTGCGCGCGCTGGTCGGCACGCCGCGGATCTTGAGGCCGTCTTCGCGCACCATCTCGCCAAGACAGCGCACAAGCCAGGCCGCCGTGCTCCCGGTGCCCAGCCCGACGCGCATCCCGTCTTCGACAAACTCTGCCGCGCGTTTGGCGGCGACAAATTTGGCCTTATCAATCGGTGAAAGTTCTCCGCTCATGGCAGCCCCGCTTCTATCCGCTAGACCGCTTATAGAAAACTTGTGGCCAAGGTGCGAGGGGGCGCACCTGTTTTCTTGCAAGAAAACAGACCGCAAAATTACAATTTTGCGCGCCCGCTTGGTCAAATGTCGCATTTGTCTGCTGCGTCTTCTTTGGCGGGCTTTAAACTCGCCTGATGACATACCGCCTGCATTACGCCCCCGACAACGCCTCGCTGATCATCCGCCTTGCGCTGGAAGAGCTTGGCCAACCCTATGAAACCCTGCTGGTCGAGCGCGCCCGCAACGCCCAGCAAAGCGCCGCCTATCTCGCGCTCAACCCGAACGGCCTTATTCCCACGCTGGAAACCCCTCATGGCGCAGTCTTTGAGACGGGCGCGATACTGCTCTGGCTCTGCGACACGCACGCAAAGCTCGCCCCCGCGCCCGACAGCGCCGCGCGCGGTGATTTTCTCAAATGGCTGTTCTTTACTTCAAACACCCTCCACAGCGAGTTGCGAATGCTGTTTTATCCCGCCAAATACATCGGCGAGGCCCCCGCAGAGCAAACCGCCCTACGCTTGGGGCTGCAAAAGAGCTTGGCGGCCCATTTGCAAAAGCTCGACAGGCTGGCCCGCGAGGGCCACCCGTGGTTTGCCGCCCCCGCACCAAGCGCGCTCGATCTCTATGTCGTCACGCTGCTGCGCTGGCTTGCGCTCTACCCAAAAGACGGCGCGCGCTGGTTTTCGCTCTCTGACACGCCGCATTTGTATAGATTAGCGTCTCAAGTCGAGTGCCGCGCCAGCGTTCAAGCCGCTATCAAGGCCGAGGGCCTCGGCCCCACACCTTTCACACAACCAACATATGCCACCCCACCAGAAGGATCGGCCACCTGATGTTTCTCTCTGTTTTTGAAATGTTCAAAGTGGGCATTGGCCCCTCCTCGTCCCATACGATGGGGCCGATGGTCGCCGCCGCGCGCTTTCTGGACCTGATGCGCGCCTCGCCCTTCGAGTTTGCGGGCCTCAAAGGCAGCCTGCACGGCTCACTCGCCTTCACAGGCGTCGGCCACGCAACCGACCGCGCCACCATTCTGGGCCTCGCAGGCTTTGTCCCCGAAACCTATGATCACGAGGCAGCCGAGGCCGTGCTTGAAGCCATCCGCGACAGCCACAGCATCACGCCTGCGGGCTTGCCCACGCTCACGTTCTCGCCCAAGGATGATCTTGTGTTTGACTACGGCCCCGCCCTTCCGGGGCACGCCAACGGCATGGTCCTGAAGGCCACCGATGCGCAGGGCGATGTGATCCTGAGCGAGACTTACTATTCCATCGGCGGCGGCTTCGTGCTCACAGCCGATGAACACGCCCAGGGCAAGGCCACCGACGATGACGGCCCGCCCATCCCCTATCCGTTCAAATCTGCCGCGGAAATGCTGCAAATGTGCAAGACATCGGGCAAAACAATTGCCGAGATGAAACGCGACAATGAAATCGCCCGCGGCGGCCATGACAATCTGCGCACAGGCACAGCCCGCCTCTGGCAGGTGATGAACGACTGTATCAACCGTGGCCTTGAAACAGAGGGCGAGCTGCCCGGTGGCCTCTTTGTAAAGCGCCGCGCCAAAGGCATCCACGATGCTCTCTTGGCCGAGCGCGGCATGAACCAGCGCGCACCACATACTATCAACGACTGGATGAGCACCTACGCCATGGCCGTCAACGAAGAGAACGCCGCCGGCGGGCAAGTCGTCACCGCGCCGACCAATGGCGCGGCTGGGGTCATGCCCGCCGTCATCCGCTACTGGCTCGACCATGTGCCGGGCGCCAGCGAGTCCAAGGTCGAAGATTTCCTGCTCACCGCCGCCGCCATCGGCGGGCTGGTAAAGTTCAACGCTTCCATTTCGGGCGCCGAGGCCGGCTGTCAGGCCGAGGTCGGCTCTGCTGCCGCCATGGCCGCTGCGGGGCTTTGTGCTGTCATGGGCGGCACGCCCGAACAGGTCGAGAACGCAGCGGAGATTGCGCTTGAGCATCACTTGGGCATGACCTGCGACCCCGTCAAAGGCCTTGTGCAGGTGCCCTGCATCGAGCGCAACGGTCTGGGCGCAATCAAGGCGGTCTCTGCCGCCTCTCTGGCGCTGCGCGGCGATGGCACACACCTTGTGCCGCTGGATGCCTGTATCGAAACCATGCGCCAGACGGGGCTAGACATGAGCGAGAAATACAAAGAAACCTCGCTCGGCGGCCTCGCCGTCAACGTGCCCAACTGCTGAACAGCAGGCTCGCCCGCCCATCTGGCCCGCTATCTGGCCCACAGTCTGGCGTCGCTTTTGAGCCAGACTGCACAGCCACAGCCCTTAGCCTGTGCCAAAAACAGGACCGCTCATGCAAGACCGCACCACCCTTGGCATCGCCTTCATGGTTGCCTTCGCCCTCATCGCCCCGGGCATGGACGCTTTCGCCAAAGCCACGCCCGATTACATCCCCGTCATGGAAATCCTCGGCTTCCGCTTTGGTCTCCAGAGTCTGCTGCTGCTCCCTGTCGCGGCCTATCTCGGGTGTCTTGACTGGCCCCGCAGATCCGATGTCGGCCTGCACCTCGTCCGCGGCTTTCTGATCATGGCCGCGACCGGCCTCTTCTTTGCCGCCGTGCGCGAAATGCCCTTGGCCAATGCCATCGCGATCTTCTTTGTCGAGCCGTTTATTCTCACGCTGCTTGGCGGGCTGTTTCTGGGCGAGGCTGTCGGCGCGCGGCGTATTCTGGCCTGTGCGGTCGGCTTTGGCGGCGCGCTCCTTGTGATCCAACCGAGCTTTTCCGAGCTTGGTCTCGTCGCGCTCTACCCGCTGGGCACAGCGCTTTGCTTTGCGCTCTACATGGTCATGACCCGCTCCATGGCCCAGCGCCTCAGCCCGATCACCCTGCAAGCCTATACCGCCATTGCCGCCAGCGCATTGATCCTGCCCCTGCTCGTTGCCTTTGACGGCACAGGCCACCCCGCCCTTGACCCCACCATGCCCGAGCGCTTTGCGCTGGTCATGCTTTTTGGCGTGGGCATTGTCTCCACCATCTCGCATCTTTTCATCAGCCTCGCGCTCAAATTTGCCCCCGCCGCCACCATCGCGCCGCTGCAATACCTCGAGATCGTCGCCGCCACGGCCCTAGGCTACTTTGTCTTCGGCGACATCCCCGACGCGCTCACCTTCCTCGGCATCGCCATCATCGTCAGCGCGGGCCTTTATGTCTTTGCCCGCGAGCGCCGCGCCGAACAGGTCTTGGCCGTGCAGCTTGACGTGCCACATACCCCCTGACGCAGGCCCTGACACCGGCTCTGAAACTGGCCTTGATACTGGCCCGGACACCCTGCGCCTCCCCCTACCTGAGCGGGTTAGCGCCGCCCCTGCGCGCCCCACCCACAGGGTCATTTTGCCCGCGTCACGGCGCTCTGGGATAGGATAATCAACTTTAAGTTGCCAGACTGGCGGGCGCGCTCTAGCCTTGCCTTATGTCAAAAGACAAACCCCTTCTTGGCATCCTGTTGATGCTCGGTTTCTGCCTCGTCGCCCCGCTCGGAGACGCTGTGGCAAAACTCATCGGACAAAGCGTTGCTCTTGGTCCGATGCTCCTGATCCGGTTTGGCGCTCAGGTGGTCCTGCTCGCGCCCTTTATCGTGCTTTCGCTGCGGCCTTGGCGGCTATCGCCCCGTGCTCTTGGGTTCTGCGGCCTGCGCACAGCGCTTCACATGGCCGGGATCGGCCTCATGTTTACCGCCCTGCGCCATATGCCACTGGCCGACGCCATCGCCATCGCCTTTGTGCTGCCCTTTCTCAATCTGCTCCTTGGCCGCCTGCTGCTCAAGGAAACAGTCGGCCCCGCCCGCCTTCTGGCCTGTATTGTCGGCTTCACCGGCACGCTCTTTGTGATCCAGCCGAGCTTTGCCAGCGTTGGCTGGTATGCCGTCCTGCCCCTGCTCGTCGCGGTTCTGTTCTCGGGCTTCATGCTCATCACCCGCCATATCGCCGAAGAAACAGACCCGATCGGGCTGCAATTCGTCTCGGGTCTTATGGCCACATCGGTCTTGCTTCCGCTCTTTGCTCTGGGCGGCGCCGCAGAGATCGCCGAGCTAAAATGGAGCCTTCCCAACAGCTATGAATGGAGCCTGCTTCTCGCGGTCGGAGCGCTTGGCACCTTGGCACATCTCTTGATGACATGGTCCCTGCGCCACGCGCCTTCCGCCACAGTCAGCCCGATCCAATATGTCGAAATCCCGATCGCCGCGCTCATTGGTCTCGCGATATTCTCGGAGCTGCCCAACGCTCTGGCCGCTTTCGGCATGAGCCTCACAATTGCTGCGGGCCTGTTTACAATGCTCTTTGAGGAGGCCAAACGGCGGCGCTCTGCAAAAGCTCTGTCACAACCGCTCTCAGTTCAGACCGCGGCAGAATAACCAGCATCTTCGGCGCATCCACGCTCAGCTCGACCGCCCCCAAAGCCTCGTTTGACGTGCCGATCTGGCTCAACGGGTCAAAAGCCACCCCCTTCAAAGGCCAGCGCAGCCCGCTGGACTGCGCCCGCACGGGGCCAAGCGGAAACACCGAAACACGCGCGCCCGCCGCCAGATCAAGCCGCATCACAGGCGGGGCCAAAAAGACAATATCCTCCCCCCCCACCAATACACAGCGCCGCTCGGGAGAGGCCGCCAAAGCATGAAGCGCCGCCAGCTCATGATCGAGCCGCCCACCGAGAAACCCGACCCCAAGCACCAGAGGCGCATCTATCCGCGTGAGACATTTCACAAAGTCGGTGCTGTCTTGCTCGGCAACCCGATGGGCGCGCGTGGGCCCCAAACGGCGCAAAGCCTCGGGCGAAATCGAATCAAGATCGCCGATCACCATGTCAGGCTCATGTCCGTGAGCCATCAGCCAATCCGCGCCACTGTCCGCAGCAACAATCCGCCGATACAGCCCGGACACCGCTTTAAGCCCCGTTTTGCGCTTCTGTCCGCCCCCAACCAGCAAAACTGGTTCCGGATCGTGAACAATGGCAGTTTTCATCCGATTTTTACCCTTTTGAAGGAAACACATCACAATATTGACACAAAATGATACGCTAAAAATCTTAGATTCGGTCTGCTTTCGACGCCGTGCGCTGTCATTAACTATGACAATTATAGAATTACGTGGCGAGCAAGAACATGGTTAACACGAACAAGATCCTCACCGTCTCCTATGGCACATTCTCGTGCACATTGGAGGGATTTGACGATTCTTTCGGGACAATGAAAGCCATTGCGGAGTATTTTCGCGATCTTGCGGCCGATGACCGCTACTTTGGCGCAGAGCCGCCCAGCCCGGATGCCGAAATGCTGGCGCGGATCGCAGAGCGTGAAATCTCCCGCCGCGTCGAGGCGCACCGCGACGACAATACCTTCGTTCTGCGCGCCGGTCCCGCAAGCCTGCCCCAGCCAGCCCCACAGCCCATCGCTCACGCTCCCGACGCGCCCCAAGCCTCCCCGACAAGCGCAGCAGAGGCCGCAGCACCCGCCGCAGCCCCCCCCAAAGCGCCGCCCGTGGCCCCAGAGGCCGATGCTCAGGCTGAAACGCAGGCAGATGCCAGCCAGTCAAAGCCGGCTCCCCAAGCCGCTCCCCCTCTGACCGCCCCTCTGGCCGCTGCGCCGGATCGCCTCAAACCGGCCCAAGACCCCAACAGCGTTGCCGCCAAACTCCAGCGCATCCGCGATGTGGTGAGCCAACATGATGCCGAGGACAGCTATTCAGAGGACGAACACGCCGATCCCTTCCTCTCCGAGGAGGACCCCGCGCCAGAAGACATTCTGAGCAGCGCCCAGAATGATATTGCCGCGGCCCTCGCAGCCGATGACGCGCTCGAAGATGCGCGCCACAGCGCCGAACCAGAGGCCGACACCAGTGCCGGAGCCACGCCCCAAGCCGCCGATGAAAACGATGCGCACGATGAGAGCGAAGAAGAAGACATCAGCGCTCTGCTTGACAGGCTCGCCACACCAGAGACCCCACGCGCGCCGACCGACGGGCAAAAGCCAGCCGAGCCTGCGCCCGCCCCCGAAGCGGCGGGCCAGTTGCGCGCGCGGGTCATCAAAATGAAAAAAACCGACGTAGACGCCGCCTTGAGCGCAGGCGACATTCAGCAAGACGACAGCCCCAAGCGCCCCGACATCGCCTCATCGCTGTCTGACGAAGACGAAGCCGACCTGATGCGCGAATTGGCCGCCGTCGAAGCCGAGGCCGCGCAAGGCCGCCAAGCCGAGACCCCGCGCGCCGAGCAAGACGCCGCCCAGTATGACGACGACGCCTATGACGAGGATGACGACATCTACAACGAGGCCGATTTTGACGAAGACGCCTATGACGAAGACAGCTTTGACGAGGACGGCTTTGAGGAAGATGACGTCGAAAATTCCTCAATCGGAGAAGGCCTCAGCGACGCAGCAGACGCCACCGGCGCAGAAGACACCGCGGGAAATCTCTTTTCCGATCAAGACGCTGCAACCCATCAAATCGTGGCCTCAACGGTGCGCGCCGTGCGCAGCGCCCGCCTTGTCGAGACCGCAACAGACGATCAGATGGGCCGCATTCTGGAAGAAACCAACACCAAGCTTGACGAAGACGAAGGCCGTGGCCGCCGCAATGCCATTGCGCATTTGCGCGCCGCTGTCCAAGCCACAGAAGCCGAGCGCAACATGGGCGGCGACCTTGGCGCAGACGGGCGCGACACAGAGGTCTACCGCGACGATCTGGAAACAGCCGTGCGCCCGCGCCGCCCCGTGCACCCCCAAGGCAAAAGCCGGCCAGATATGCGCCGCGCCGCGCCCCTCAAGCTGGTCGCAGAACAGCGCATCGACACCCCAAAGCAAGACGGCCCTGTCCGTCCGCGCCGCATCTTGGCAAGCGAAAGCCCCAGTCAGGCCAAGGCCGCCTCGGGCACGGCCGATTTCTCGGACTATGTGCAAAGTGTTGGCGCTCAAAATTTGAGCGAAGTGCTGGAGGCCGCAGCCTCCTACATGGCCTTCGTTCAGGGCCAAGACGCTTTTTCACGGCCCGAGCTGATGTCCAAACTCAACGCAACAGACCATGCCGACACATCCCGCGAAGACCGGTTGCGCTCCTTTGGCCAGCTGCTGCGCGCCGGCAAAATACGCAAGCTCGGCGGCGGACGGTTTGAAGCCTCCGAAGATATTTCCTATCGCCCCACAGCGCGCGTCGCGGGCGGCTAGGACGCCACCGGCCTCACGGCCCTGCCCTTCGGGCGCCCAAGCGGGCGCCCGTTTTGCTCTGTAGATCAGATTTTTTCCTGCGTGTATTTGCGCAGCTCGGTGCGCGCCACCTGCCGGCGATGCACCGCGTCAGGCCCGTCTGCAAGGCGCAGCGTGCGCACGTTTTTCCACATCGCGGCCAGAGCCGTATCCTGTGAAATCCCTTGCGCACCAAACATTTGCACAGCCTCGTCAATGACCTTCAAAGACATCAAAGGCGCAACCACCTTGATCTGGTGAATCCAAGGCGCCGCCGCTTTCATATCGCCGTGATCCATCATCCAGGCGGTCTTCAGACACAAAAGGCGCGCCTGCTCGATTTCCATCCGCGCATTGGCGATAATGTCATAATTCGCCCCCAGATGGGCGATCGGCTTGCCAAAGGCCTCGCGCTGCAAGCTGCGGCGGCACATCATCTCAAGCGCCGCCTCCGCCTGCCCGATTGCGCGCATACAATGGTGGATGCGCCCCGGCCCAAGCCGCCCCTGCGACACTTCAAACCCGCGCCCCTCACCCAAAATCATATTCTTCGCCGGCACCCGCACATTCGTCATCCTGATGTGCATATGGCCGTGCGGCGCATCGTCATTGCCATAAACCTGCATCGGACGCAGCACCTCGACGCCCTCGGTTCCCGCCGGCACAACGATCATCGAGTGGCGCTTGTGCTTGGGCGCGTCGTCCCCGCCTGTGCGCACCATCACGATATAGACCTTACAGCGCGGATCGCCCGCGCCCGAAGCCCACCATTTCTCGCCATTGAGCACATAGTCGTCGCCCTCGCGCTCGCAGCGCATCGCTATGTTGGTCGCATCCGAGCTGGCCTGATCAGGCTCCGTCATCAAATAGGCCGAGCGGATTTCACCCGCCAAAAGCGGCTTGAGCCACTGCTCTTTCATCTCGGGCGTGCCATACCGCTCAAACACTTCCATATTTCCGGTGTCGGGCGCACCACAGTTGAAGACTTCGGCCCCCATCGGCGTCTTGCCCATCTCTTCGGCAAAATAGGCGTATTCCACAGTGCTCAGGCCGAGGCCCTTGTCGCTGTCCGTCAGCCAGAAGTTCCACAGCCCGCGCGCCTTGGCCTGGGCCTTCAGCCCTTCCAGAATTTCGGCCTGCCGCGCGGTATAGCCCCAGCGCTCGCCCTTGCCGATTTCAGCGTGATACTCGGCTTCCAGCGGCATGATCTCTTCGGCGATCATCGCTTTGACCTGCTCCAAAAGCGCAGCACTTTGTGCCCGCAATCCCAAATCCATAGTGTCTCTCCCTCTGACGTGCTCCGATAAAAGGCTCTGCCTGCCCAAGAGTAAAGTCCCCTCGCATATCACGTTGCGTCTCGCCACAGTGGATCAAATACCCCCCCTCGGCGAAATGACGCTAAGCAGCGCCATTTAGTTAAAATTTTATTTGATATCGCCGGCCACACGGCGACAATGCAGCATGGGCATTTCATTTAAAGACGCATTAAACCAAACACTTGCCAAAACAGGCCAAAGCCTGGACACCGTCGCAGAGGGGGCCGGTGTGCCGCGCGCGGCCCTGCACAGCTTTATGCAAGAAGATGCAGCCGCCTTGGGGGTCAAAGACGCAATCAAAATCGCCGAGTTCTTCGGCCTCAGCCTTGATCGCTTCTTGGAAGATCCGAAAGTCGCAAACCATATCGCAATAGCGCAGCTCTACTCGTCGCTACCGCCTTTGCTAAAAGCTCAACTCGAAGCCTATGCCCAAGAGCGGTCTGACGCTCGCTATCCGCCTCCGCCAGCCAACGATTGATCGCAGGGGTGTCATCCTCGGTATGCGGCACGTTTCAGGTCCAATCACTCGCACAAACAAAATTGCAGGGCTGCCTGCCCTCCCAAACTGCCCAGAGCCTTTCGCTAAGTCAAAACAGTTTGTAAATATCCACATATGTGGAATCATTGCGCATGATTTCAGAAAAGATTCTACATCTGTGTAAACTCAGACGCCTCACCCTGCGCGCCGCCTGTCAGGCCTCGGGGCTGAAATACTCGACCCTCCACGCCCAGATCTCCAATGATCGGCCCATCCCCTTTCTGACAATCGACAAACTCGCCCGCACCCTGAATGTTCCGTTGAGTTATTTCTCGGATCACCAGCCTATTTTTCAGTTCGAGCCGGAAAATCCCGACAAACAGAGCGAAATGATGGTGACACTGGAACGCTCCATCAACGAACACACCCGGAAACTCGCCGCAAAAGGCCATCACATCAGCATAGATGACGTGCTGGACTGGCTTGTGCATGACGACTTCAAGCTCTCCAATGCGGATTGGATACGCGACAGGATCGACCTCTTTCACAAGCGCACACAGGATCACAGCTTTCCGGTCCCGTCCCATATCGGCAAACACTCTCTGTCGGCGCAGTTTCTGGGCCTCAACACCGAGCTGAACTATCAAGAACATCTCACCCGAATTGATCCGAAGCTGATCGAGAAAATCAATGCCGACCACGGCGCCATCGAGCCGCAGAAATATACAGTTTCCGATCAGGCCATCGACGTGACAGTCAATGGCGCAAGAGTGCGCGGCAGTTATCGCAGGCTGCTCGCAGGCGTGACCAACGAGGCGGGCGAGAAATTTATTCTAGTGTTTTGCCGGCTGATCCGTTTCTCCAACAGCTAGCTGGTGCAAAAGGTCCACTTTCGCCGAATAAACCATGGCCAGATCATTGCGATAAAGATAGGGCGCAGGGTCGCACCATGTCAGCGCATGATGGGTGATCATGGCAAACCCGTAAACATCCTGCAAAGAGCGGTGCTCATAAGGGATCAACGCATACATCCAGTCAAAATCGGGCCATGTCATCGCCGCCAGCACAATAGCCAGCCGGCTGTGCTCGCGCAAAACGCTGCGCCGCCCGCGCATCCGCTCGGCAAAGTGCAGCTCGCCAAAATAGACCAGATTGCCCCGCACTCTTTCGCCGATCGGAGCCGCCATAGCCCGCAAGGGCGCGTCCATATCAAATTGCCGCTCCGAAACACGCTGCATATAGTTCCAGAAGCTCTCCGCGCCGAGCGCAACCTGCTTGGCCGCAACCCCTCCAATCACCTCGCCGTCACAGACCAAAAACAGCCAGAACGCCTGCCCTTTGTGAAAGTCGTTGCGCCTCAGATCAAACATAGGCGAGCGAAACGGCTTGCCGGTCTGCTGCACAAGGCGTTCAATTTCGGCAAAATCATCAGAGGCCACAACATCATAGCCGAGCTTTTTCAGCCGCGCCAAATGCAAGGCCGCCCGTTCTGTCAAATCCATCTGAAACATCTGCCCACTCGAACTCTGAAATCACACTACCCTGCAAAGGTGATGCACGAGCCATGGCACGAGTTCAACTTCGGGGTGTAAAGACAGGCCACTTCTCACAGGAGGTGGCGCTCAAAAGTCGCATCAAAAAGATCGGGAGAGACAGGACATATTCTCTTCAAGAGAGAATGGTGCGGTCGAGAGGACTCGAACCTCCACGGGTGTTACCCCACAGCGACCTCAACGCTGCGCGTCTACCAATTCCGCCACGACCGCACTGTCTAGGCTTGGTGAAGCGTGCTTTAAACAAAGCCTTTCAGGATGTGAAGCGAAAATCGGCACAGGCCGCAGAAATAATCGTTCCCGCACCGCCGCCAGCCCCAATACCCGGCAGCGCCTCAGGCCCGATACCGCAGAAAACCCCAGTGTTTCAAAGCCCTGCGCTATGCTCAAAGACAAAAGTCGCCAAAGCCCGCGCGCCCAGCGCCTGCGC
>JAHBAM020000252.1 GCA_018500125.2 Roseobacter sp.
CCTCAAGACCCTCCGGCGTCAACAGATAAAGCGGGGTCGCGTCCGCATCGGCGGGGGCAAATGTCAGGCTCACGGGCAGGCATCCTTTGGCTGGGTTCCGGCCTCAGCCTAAAGCATCTCGTGAACCAGAGGGAACCACATTCTTTGGGTTTACAAGGAAAGGTCCTGAAACTGCCAGATTTGGGTCAGGGAGCCTTCGCCCGTGCGCATCAGCCGCTGCAACACAGCCGCCAGCGCCACGCTGTCCTGCGCCTCAACACAGCCAACCACATCCTCGGCCACAGCCGCCAGCCGCATCATCCCGATCTGCTTTGCAATCGCCCCCATCGAGCGCACCCCCTTGCGCATCTCGCCAATCTGCCCGCTGCGATACAGCCTGTCCGCCTGCGCCAGTTTGACAGCAAGCTCCTCCATCGCGCGGCACACCACATCTTCCGCCGCCGCATCGCCCAATGCCTCATAAAGCTGCTCAAGCTTGTCAGCATCCAGCTCCACAGGCTCGCTCATCGCAAGCATTCTTACCTCAGTCATCATCTCACCCCTTGGTTTTTGCCCCACGGCAAGCGCCACTATGGCAGCCAATCCCTCGAAATTGGTTTATGCCCAAACGCCTTTTCTCTCGAATTCTTTGACAATGCAGACTATTCAGGGAGCCAAGACAGTTAAACGCAACGGATAAAACCACCATGCACACAACCAAACCTCTCCCCCAATATCTCGTTCAGCGTTTTCAGGGCTGGAAAGCCACCACCTATACAGAAAATGAAAGCTGGTATCGCCGCCTTGCCGACGATGGCCAGCATCCCCGTGCCATGCTCATCACCTGCTGCGACAGCCGCGTCCACGCCACCTCGATGTTCGGCGCCGAGCAGGGTGAGTTCTTTTTGCACCGCAATATCGCCAATCTTGTGCCGCCCTATAAACCCGATGGCGCCCAACACGGCACCTCGGCGGCCATCGAATACGCCGTCACCGTGCTCAAAGTCGCCCATATCATCATCATGGGCCACTCAAACTGCGGCGGCGTCGCCGGTTGCCTTGATATGTGCGCCGGCCGCGCCCCCGATCTCGACAAAAAAGAGAGCTTCGTGGGCCGCTGGATGGACATTCTGCGCCCGGGCTACGAGCGCATCAAGGACCTCCCCGAAGAGGATCAGCCCATCGCCCTCGAAAAAGAGGCCGTGCTCGTGTCTTTGCAAAATCTCAAGACATTCCCCTTCGTCGCCGACGATGTGGAGAGCGGCAAAATCTCGATCCACGGCCTCTGGCACAATATCGGCGAAGGCGCGATCGAGGAATTTCTGTTCAAAGAAGGCAAATTCTGCAACATCTAATCCGCCAGACCCCCGCCGCGCGCCCCTAACCGCGCGACACCCCCTCTCCCGCGACAGCGATTTGCAAGTCCCAAACGTCACACCGGCCCAAACCCGAGGAGCACCATGACCGAAATCCTGAGCTTGGCAGCCGATAATCTGCTGTCCCCGATTGTCCTCTGTTTTGCCCTCGGCCTCGCCGCCTCGCTGGCAAAATCCGATCTCTCGGTCCCCGAGGCCGCCGCCAAGGCGCTCTCGATCTACCTGCTCTTTGCCATCGGCTTCAAAGGCGGGGTCAGCGTCGCCGCACATGGCGTCGATATGACCCTCGGGCTCAGCCTCGTCGCGGGCGTCCTCCTCTCGGCGCTCCTGCCGCTGCTCGCCTTCGCCCTCCTGCGCGCCCTGTCAGGGCTGGACCGGCTCAACGCCGCCGCCGTCGCGGGCCATTACGGCTCGATCTCGATCGTGACGTTCGTCGCCGCCACCTCGGTTCTGGAAAGCAGCGGCATCGCCGCCGAAGGCTATATGGTCGCCGTTGCCGCCGCCATGGAAGCCCCCGCCATCCTGTCGGCCCTCTGGCTGATCTCGCGGGGCGAAACGGGCCGTATGGACGCCGGCCTCTGGCGCGAAATCATGCTCAACGGCTCCATCGTGCTGCTCGTCGGTGCCTTCTTCATCGGCATGATCACCGGCGAAGACGGCCTCGCCGAAATCGCAAGTTTCGTGGTCTCGCCCTTCAAAGGCGTGCTCTGCCTCTTCCTGCTGGATATGGGCCTCGTCGCAGGCCGCGGCCTCGCCAAAGGCGGCAAGCTGCTCGGCCCCGGCTCCATCGCCTTCGGCGTGCTCATGCCCCCGATCGGCGCAGCCCTCGGGCTTCTCGCCGCGCTCCTGCTCGGGCTGAGCCTCGGCGGCACAGTGCTGCTCATGACGCTCTCGGCCTCGGCCAGCTATATCGCCGTGCCCGCCGCCATGCGCGTCGCCCTCCCCGAGGCCAACCCCTCAATCTACCTCACGCTCTCGCTGGGCGTGACCTTCCCGTTCAATCTCGTGCTCGGCATCCCGCTCTACCTTGCGGTCGCCAGCTTTGTTTTCGGAGCCTGATCCATGCAAACCCACAAAGCCAAACGCGTCGAAATCACCATTGAAAAAATCATGCAGTCCCGCCTGTCGGACGCGCTCGTCAAAGCCGATGTCCACGGCTTCACAATCCTGCCTGTCTATGGTGGCTCGGGCCGCTCCGGCCTCTGGGATCGCACAGGTCAGGTCGGTCGCGCCGAAGGCATGGTCCAGTTTATCTGTATCGTGCGTCAGGAGCGGCTTGACGCCCTGCTCGCCGCCGCCTTCAAAGTGGTCGAAAAACACATCGGTGTCGTGAACATCACCGATTGCGAAGTCCTGCGCGCCGAACGCTTCTGAGCGGCGGTAGAGGCGTTCAGAAGCCGCCCAGCCTTTTTTCGCCAACCTTTTTCACCCTGTCTTTTCCGCCCCATCTTTTTCGGCCCGTTTTCCTCCCCACCCGCCCTGTCTTTTTTATTGCCAGAAATATCCCAGGGGGTGCGGGGGACTGGTCCCCCGCCTCGGTCGGATTTTCGCCAAGCGAAAAGCCGACCCCTCTCACTGCAAGACCTTGCCCTCGGGCCACTCCAGCTCATAGCTGAGCCGCACCGCCTGCCGCGCCCCCGCCGCCAGATCAAACGCCCACAAAAGCACCCCCTGACGCGCCTCATAATCTTGCACGCTCGGGCGCGGGCTGGCGCGCCAGCCGATCACAAGCGCCTCCTGCTCGGAGTAGGGCACACGGTCCAATAGCGTCACAGACCAGTCCCGCCCGGTCAGGTTTTCAATCTCGAGCGTCACCTCCTCGCTCAGCTCCGTGCTGCGCGAAATCATCCCGCGGTCGCCCTCCTGACGCGTCACACGGCGGCTCAGCCGCAGCCCGTCTATCGCGCCAAAGGCAATCTCGGCCTGCGCGCCCACAGGGATTGCCGCATCCAGCCGGCTCTGCCCGCTATACCGCCCGTCCAGATAGAGCCGCATATACGGCGTCGGCAAAATAAGCCCGCCCGTGTCATTGGTGATACGGGCCATCATAAAGCCCGTTTCGTCATAAAGCGGCACCGCCCGCGCGCCGACCTCGGCCTCGGTCTCCTCGGTGCCCAAAAGGATGCTCAAACTGTCCGCCCGGTTGGCCACAGTCACAGGCTCGGGATACTCATATGTCACGGCCAGACCGTCATATGTCGACACCGCCACAAGTTCCTCCGCCAAAGTCACAAGCTCCGGCCCGCCCGCCGCGCGCGGCGCAAGTTGGCCCACCTCAAACGCCTTGCCCTCGCGCGCCAAGGCCATCTGCGGATCACCCACAGCGCGCGGCCAGCCATAAACCTCGCTCGGCGCAATCTGCCCGCTCGGGCGGACCGTAAAAAGTGTCAGCGCCACATCGCTCCAGTCCTCGCCCGTGCTCTGGCGGATCATCGCGCCCCGCTCGATCTGAAGCCGCCCCGCCGCCTGATCGAGCCGCATTTCATACGTCGGCACCCAACCGGCGTCATCATGCGCATAGGTCAGGGTCATCACCCCCTCAACCGCCGCCTGCGCGCGGGCCACAACGCTCAGTTGCACAGCCCCCTCCTCCTCGGTCCGAAGCGCCGCCAACGCCTGCTCGGCCGCCTCAAGCGCCACACGGGTTCCCGCCAAAGCGCGCTCCGCCGCCTCCGCACGCAGCCGCGCCTCAAAGCCGCTCTGCCGCGCCGCCAAAGTCTCCTCCCCGATCATCCCGACAAGATCGCGCAGCGCCCCGGCCTCAAGCCTGTCTCTTATACACATCT
>JAHBAM020000135.1 GCA_018500125.2 Roseobacter sp.
AGATGTGTATAAGAGACAGGCAGATCGGCGGCCAGCTCTGCGAGCTTGAGCGCCATCTCTGTGGCCACAGCCATGTCCTGCACCGAAATCCACTCCAGCGGGCCGTGCAGGTTTTGCATTCCGGTGAAAATATTGGGGCAGGGCAGGCCCAGCTCGGTCAGGCGGGAGCCATCTGTGCCGCCGCGAATGGGGGCCGAGCGGGGCGTCAGGCCGATGGCGCGGGCGGCCTCCTCGGCCAGGGTGACGGGGGTCATGTCGGTTTCCAGCCAATAGCGCATATTGCGGTATTGGGGGGTGATTTCGCAGGTGAGCGTGGCGCGTGGCTCGGTGCTCTGGATGGTCTTGACCACGTTTTGCAGCAGGGCGCCTTTGGCGGCGAGGCCGTCACGCTCGAAATCCCGCAGGATAAAGCTGAGTCTGGCCTCGGCGGCATTGCCTGTCAGCTCGGTCGCCATCAGGAAGCCTTCGCGGCCTTGGGTTGTGTCCGGGGTGCTGTGGGTTTTGGGCAGGGTTTCGAGCACCCGCGCGGCGAGATGCAGCGCATTGACGAGCGTGCCATGGGCGGTGCCCGGGTGAATCGAGACGCCTTTTATGTCAACTTTTGCACCATCGGCGGAGAAGCTTTCATATTCGATTGTGCCGACCTCGCCGCCGTCAAAAGTATAGGCGAGATCTGCGGCGAGATCGCGTGGCAGATCGGGGTGCACCCCGCGGCCGATTTCTTCATCGGGGGTGAAGGCGAGGCGGAGTGTGCCATGTTTGATCTGCGGGTTGGCCAGCAGATGGCGTGCCGCTGTCATCAGGATGGCGACGCCGGCCTTGTCATCGGCGCCCAGAAGCGTGGTGCC
The DNA here is from genome assembly GCA_018500125.2 of Roseobacter sp. Taxonomy (GTDB): domain Bacteria; phylum Pseudomonadota; class Alphaproteobacteria; order Rhodobacterales; family Rhodobacteraceae; genus Lentibacter. The sequence continues at coordinate 849 of JAHBAM020000135.1, forward strand.
GGAGGCTGTGATGATGTCATGGCCCTGTTTGCTGGCGAGATAGGGCGCGTTTGTCGGGGAGAGGGTCAGCTCGGGGGCATCGGGGAAGGAAATATCGCCGCCGTTGTAGCTCTTGTGCACCACGGGTTTGACGCCTTTGGCGGCGAACTGGGGGGCGGTGTCGACATGGGCCAAGAGGGCCAGCGTGGGCGTTTGTCTGTCTGTGGTGGCCGGAACCGTGGCCAGAACAGTGCCATAGTCGGTGAGGGTGATGTCGGTGGCGCCGATGTCTTGCAGCTCGGCCATCAGGAGGCGCTGCAGATCGAGCTGGATTTCGGTGCCCGGGCAGGGTTGGCTGTCGGCGTTTGACTGGCTGTCGATCTTGCAATAGCGGATCAGGCGGGCGGCGAGTTCTTCGGTAAAACTGGTGTTCATGGGGGTGTTCCGGTTTTTGGCTTCGGGGGCATGGTCTGCTCCAGGGCGGAGATGTTCAAGAGGGTTTCGGCTTTGCTGCGCAAAGCCGACCCGTCGGGGGCTCTGCCCCCGAACCCCCGGGATATTTCTGGAAAGAGGAAGGCGGTAAAGGGAAAGGCTGCGGGGCTTGGGGCAGGAGCGCGTGGCGCTAGAACTGATCGCCGCCGCCGTTTTGCTGCCAAGGCTTCACAAGGTTGCCAAAGCGGGTGAACTGGGCCTCAAAGCTCAGCTCGACCGTGCCGATCGGGCCGTGGCGCTGCTTGCCGATGATGACTTCGGCCTTGCCGTGCAGGCGGCTCATGCGCTCCTGCCACTCGGCCATTTTATCAAGCTCGTGATCGGAGGGCTTTTCGCGCTCGGCGTAATATTCTTCGCGGAAGACGAACATAACGACGTCGGCGTCTTGCTCGATCGAGCCTGATTCGCGCAGATCGGAGAGCTGCGGGCGTTTGTCTTCGCGGCTTTCGACCTGACGGGAGAGCTGGGAGAGCGCGATCACCGGGATTTGCAGCTCTTTGGCGATGGCTTTGAGGCCCATCGAGATTTCGCCGATTTCCTGCACCCGGTTTTCGGAGGTGCCGCGCACGAGCTGGAGATAGTCGACAATGATCAGATCCAGCCCGTGGGTGCGCTTGAGGCGGCGGGCGCGGGCGGCGAGCTGGGCAATCGGAATGGCGGCTGTGTCATCGATAAAGAGCGGGCAGGCCTCAAGCTCTTTGGCGGCATCAACAAAGCGGCGGAACTCGCTTTCGTCCATGTCGCCTTGACGGATCTTGTGGCTCGAGATTTCGGAGGCCTCGGCAAGAATACGGCCCGCGAGCTGTTCGGCGCTCATTTCAAGGGAGAAAAAGCCGACCACGCCGCCATCGACCGCGCCTTCGGAGCCGTCGGCGAGCTTGCCGCGCTTATAGGCTTTGGCGACGTTATAGGCGATGTTTGTGGCCAGCGAGGTTTTGCCCATCGAGGGGCGACCGGCCAGAATGAGAAGGTCGGATTTGTGCAAGCCGCCCAGCATCTTGTCCATGTCCATCAGGTCTGTGGCGATGCCGGCGAGGCCGCCTTCGCGCTGGTAGGCGGCGTTGGCGACATTAACTGCGTCTGTTACAGCCTTGAGAAAGCTCTGAAAACCGCTTTCAGTCTGGCCTTGCTCGGCGAGTTTGTATAGCTGCTGCTCGGCTTCGACGATCTGCTCTTTTGGCTCGGAGGCGACATCGACCCGCGCTGCCTTGGCGCTGATTTCCTGGCCCAGAGCGATCAGATCGCGGCGGATGGCGAGATCGTAGATCAGCTGGGCGTAATCGCGCACTGCAAAGGCCGAAATGGCCGCGCCGGCGAGGCGCGCAAGATAGGCCGGCCCGCCCAGCTCCTTGAGGCCGTCATCATCCTCAAAGAAGGCCTTGAGCGTGACGGGGGAGGCGAGATTGTTTTTGGCGATGCGCGCGGCGGCGGTTTCAAAGATGCGGGCATGGACCGGATCATAGAAGTGCTTGGGGGTGATGATGCTGGCGATTTTGTCATAGACATCATTGTTGGTCAGCAGCGCGCCGAGGAGCTGTTGTTCGGCCTCGATCGAATGGGGCACGGACTCAGGGGAGGAGACTTCTGCGGGCAGGGTCTGACCTGTGGCGTTGAATGCTGCGATTTCGTTCATGCCGTGTCAGTCCTTTGTTTGGCTGCTGTGGGAGGGTTCTACGGCAAGGGGGCGTGGAACGCACTCGGGAAATCTCTGTGGAGACTCGGTGGGATAAGCCTGTGGATAACTCTAATGGGCGCGCGGATCGCGCGGATAGTGTAGCACGGGGCGGGCGAACCACCAAATATGGGGATTGTGTGTGATTCTGCCGCGCCAGTGTCGCGGCAGGCTGTTGATAAGTTTTTCGCAGCCGCAGGGCTGTGGTGCGCAGTGAATGCGCACCCTACGCTTTGTGGGCCTCTTGCCAGGCGCGGGGGTCTTTCAGGAAGCGCTCGACTTCGGCCAGGGTGTCTTCGCTGAAGGCGGCCTGCGCGCGGGCTTCGGCCAGAACATCCCACCAGGTGCAGAGGTGATGCAGGGCAACGCCGTGATCCCCGAGGGTTTTTTCGGTTTCGGGGAAGATGTCGTAATAAAAAATCACCGCGGTATGGGCGCAGCTTGCCCCTGTCTCGCGGATCGCATCGACAAAGGAGAGCTTTGAGCCGCCGTCTGTTGTGAGGTCTTCCACCAAGAGGACGCGCTCGCCCTCGCGCATCGCCCCTTCAATGCGGGCGTTTTTGCCATAGCCTTTGGGCTTTTTGCGCACATAGGTCATCGGCAGGGCCATGCGCTCGGCGACAAGGGCGGCAAAGGGAATGCCTGCGGTTTCGCCACCGGCGATATTGTCAAAGGCTTCAAAGCCTGCGTTGCGCATCACTGTGACGGTGAGAAAATCCATCAGGGTGGCGCGGATCCGCGGGAAGCTGATCAGTTTGCGGCAGTCGATATAGCTGGGCGAGGGCAGGCCCGAGGCAAGGGTGTAGGGCGTTTCTGTGTTGAAATTGACAGCATTGATCTCGAGCAGCATACGGGCTGTGAGGCGGGCGATTTCATCAGAGGTGGGGTAGCTTGTCGGGATCATGATCGGGCCTTTGCGCTTGGGGCGGGGCAGGAGCCTCCGGCGGGGATATTTTTGGAAAGAAAAAGATTTAGGGGGCGGACCAGTAAATCGGGCGGCCCGGTGTGAAGACCGTGACCGGATCGGCGCCATTGGCGATTTGGGCGGGGAAGTGCACCGGGCTGTCCGAGCGTGTCAGGGTGAGGGTCTCGCTGTTGACGGGCAGGCCGTAAAAGGCGGGGCCATGGCGGGATGTGAAGCCCTCGAGGGCTGCGAGCGCGCCGGCGTCTTCGAAGGTCTGCGCAAGGCAGGCCAGCGCGACGGGGGCTGTGAAACAGCCTGCAGAGCAGCATTCGCTTTCTTTGGCGTGGGTCGGGTGCGGGGCGCTGTCTGTTCCCAGAAAGAAGCGCGCATCGCCCGAGGTTGCGGCGGCAAGAAGCGCGTCGCGGTGGTCGCGGCGCTTGAGGATCGGCAGGCAGTAGTAATGCGGGCGCATCCCGCCGACGAGCATATCATTGCGATCCAGCATGAGGTGCTGGACTGTCAGGGTTGCGCCGAGGTTTTCGGGGCTTGCGCGGACATAATCGACCCCGTCTTTGGTTGTGATATGTTCCATGATCACGCGCAGACCGGGCACGGCGCGGCGGATCGGGTCGAGCACACGGTCGATGAAGACGGCTTCGCGATCAAAAATATCGATGCTGCGGTCGGTCACCTCGCCATGCACGCAGAGCGGGCAGCCGATCTCGGCCATGCGCTCGAGCACCGGCTGAACTCTGGCGAAATCGGCGACGCCGGAGGCGGAATTGGTTGTGGCGCCGGCGGGGTAGAGCTTGACCGCTGTGATCAGCCCTGCCGCATAGGCGGCGGCGAGATCCTCGGGGTCTGTCTCTTCGGTGAGATAAAGGGTCATCAGCGGGGTGAAGTGCGCCCCCTCGGGCAGGGCGGCCTCGATCCGCGCTTTATAGGCCCGGGCATCGGCCCCTGTGACCACGGGGGGCACCAGATTGGGCATGATGATCGCGCGGGCGAAATGGCGCGTTGTTTCGGGCAAAACGGCTTTGAGCATTGCGCCGTCACGCAGGTGCAAATGCCAGTCATCGGGGCGGGCGAGGGTGAGCGTTTGTGTCATGGCTTGCCATTTACACAGATTGCGCGCCAAGGGCTAGGGGCTTTGGCGGGCGTCTGGGCTGCTGGTTTGGGCGGTGCTGTCCTCGGGGGTGGCGAGGCGGGTTTCCAGCCCTTTGAGGCGGCGCTCAAAAGCCGGCACGCCCTCCATGCGACTGGTCACGTTTTTGCACAGCGCATAGGCGAGCCGGGTGCGGCCCTTGTCATCGAGCGCGCGCAGCAGGTTGCGCAGGTATTGGCGGTCTTCGCGCCGGGCGCGGGCGAGACGGGCAAAGCCCAGCGGGGTCAGACGGCCCGCGCCCGCAAGGGCAATCAGGCGGGAGAGAATTTTCATATTGCGCAGGCTGAACTGCAGCGCGCCGCCCGCGTGGCGCAGCCGCAGTTTGTGCACATTGGGGCGGGTGAACAGCGCGGCGTGCATGGCGTCTTCTGTCTCTTCGGGGTCATAGACCAGAAAGACCTCCTCGGCGGCGTCGATCATATCGGGCGCATAGCCGTAGCGCGAGGAGAAGTCGCGGCGGCGCTGGTCCAGAAAGCGCTCGTCCCATTCGGCGACGCGCGGATCAAGGCTGGCTTGAGGCTGGAGGGCGAGCACGCGCGCGCCTGGCGCCGCAATCGAATAGGCGGCGGCGGCATAGCCACAGGCGCCTGCGCCATAAAACAGAACCGTGTCAAAGGATTCAAAGAAGCCGTCATCGCTCAGATCATCAAAATAGGCGTAAATCTCGCGTTCGCGAAACCACGACGGACCGTCCGACATCACCGTGAGGCAGGACCAGCCCAGCACTTTGGCCACCTCCCAGCCGAGCGGGTGGGCATTGGGCGAGATCCGCTGGATCGCCTCATAGCTTTCGAAGGTGACAAGCAGGGTTTCGCCGCCTGCGATATAGGAGGAAAAATGCTTTTTGCCCAAGGGGTGAAAATGGCCGTTGTCTTCGGAGACCTCGGCCAGCGCGCTCAGCCACGCGCGCTTGGACAGTCCGGCCAGCGAGCCTTGAAGTGTTTTTGCCAGATCCTGCATATCTCAATACCTTTTTCGCGGTTTTGGCCCGCGCTTGGACATGACCCTACCCCGGGAATAGGGCAGAAATGGGGAAGAGCCGTGCCAATTTGATGGGCCGTGCAGCCGCTCAGGGCGCCTCGGGGTCGGGCTTTGCCTGACCGGCGTGGCGGATCATCAGATTGGCCAGAGCCTGGGGCACAGGGCGCGAGGGCGGGGTCTGGAGCAGGCGGCCAAACAGCGCGCGATAAGGCTCAAGCGCGAGAAGCTGGGAAAAGCGCTTGTGACGCCATGCAACGGCCTTTTGGTGCAGGCGGGCGAGGCTGTCATCGGCGTGCAGCGCGGCCAGCTCGGCCTCAAACGCCGCCGAGAGGGCGAGGATGCTGGTGTCTTCGGCGGTGTTATAGTTGCGCTCGACCCAGTAATCGAGATCAAGCATCTGGTCGGCGTGGACGGCGCGGCCCCGGTCGGCCTTGACGACAAAAGCCTCCATGCTGCCAAGCGCATAGTGGTTGAGCTGCACGAGGGCATAATTGGAGCGCCCATAATTGGAAAAAATCCGGCGGGTTTTGAACGGCTCGCCAAGTGCGCGGCCCTCGCCGTCAAACCAGCGGCTGGCGGCGAGCCGCGGGGGGTCGGGCTGGGGGGGGGGGTGCACCCCGATTTTGCGATGGGTGCCGTCATTGCGATAGAGCGTCGGGAGCGTGGCGGCGCGCCACGGCCATGTCATGGCCACGGGGGGGGCGCGGGTGAACTGGCGGGTCACGGGCCTGTCC
>JAHBAM020000231.1 GCA_018500125.2 Roseobacter sp.
CACTTGGAAGATCCGAAATGAACCTCGCCGCCATCCCCTTCCCCGATATCTCACCCGAGATTTTCTCCATCGAGATCGGGTCCCTGACTTTTGCCCTCAGGTGGTATGCGCTTGCCTATATTGCCGGATTGCTGCTGGGATGGCAGCTCTGTGTTCGGCTTATTCGAAACGTTGAGTTTTGGCGGGATCAAACTCCGCCTATGACATCTCTGCAGCTGGAACAGCTGCTGAATTGGGTTGTTGTGGGTGTAATTCTGGGTGGGCGGCTTGGTTTTGTGCTGTTCTATCAACCCGATTATTATCTGGCGCGGCCTTTGGAAATTCTCAAAGTGTGGCAAGGTGGAATGTCCTTCCACGGCGGTTTTTTGGGCGTATCGGTTGCGGCGCTGGTGTTCGCTTTGCGCAACCGGTTGGAAATTCTCGGTTTGGCAGATCTTCTAGCGCTTTCGGCCCCGATCGGCCTGCTTCTGGGGCGGGTCGCAAATTTCATAAACGCCGAACTTTGGGGGCGCCCGACCACCCTTCCCTGGGGCGTAGTCTTCCCGGGCGAGGCCGCCCAGTCTTGCGCCGGAGCAATAGGATTGTGTGCCCGGCACCCGTCTCAGATTTATGAAGCCGCGTTGGAGGGGTTGGTGTTGGGGGCGGTTCTACTGACCCTCGCCCTGCGTCGCAAATGGTTGCATAGCCCTGGTGCTCTGACCGGGATGTTCCTTGCGGGCTATGGCTCCGCACGCTTTCTGGTCGAGTTCGTCCGCCAACCCGATATGCAATTTGTTACGGAAGAAAACCCGATTGGTCATGCACTGCATTTCGGCACTGGGGGACTGACCATGGGGCAAATTCTCTCCCTGCCCATGATCCTGACCGGAGTCGCTCTGATCTGGTGGGTTCGATCGGACCGGGCCAACCGGAAGCCGAAAAAACATGTCGAAGTGGGTTGATCCTACCCCCACGGGAACCCCCACGCTTGTCGCATAGATTGGAGAAAACGATGTCAAATAAGACCGATCATCACCACGATCACCAGCATCATGACGCGGATCCAGAAGGGCATTCCGACATGGTGTTGAAAGCTGTTGACCCTGTCTGCGGTATGAGCGTGGAGGTCACGCAGGACACGCTCTCTAAGGATCAGGAGGGGGAAACCTACTACTTCTGCTCGGACCGGTGTCTTACCCAGTTCAAAACCGACCCCTGGCTTTACGCGTTCAGCGGCGGCGCGGATGGCAGGATGCATGAAGGCGCGCCTGGTGCTTCAACCACTCCGGTCGCTCCGGGCACAAAATGGACCTGTCCGATGCATCCGGAAATCATCCGAGATGAACCCGGATCCTGCCCGATCTGCGGGATGGCCTTGGAAACCGTTTTGCCCTCGGACGAACAAAACGAAGAATTGACTGATTTCACCCGTCGCATGTGGGTCAGTTCCGCTGCGGCGGTACCTCTGGTCGTTCTCACGATGGGCGAACTTGTCGGATTGCCCGTGCGGGATTGGCTCGGCCATCAGCTGGCAACATATGTCGAGTTCCTGATTGCCACCCCAATTATCCTTTGGGCGGCGCAACCGTTCTTTGCCCGAGGTGTTGAATCGGTACGAAACCGGTCACCGAATATGTGGACCTTGATCGCGCTTGGGGTTGGGGCAGCCTATGTTTACTCCCTATTCGCTACATTCCTGCCAAACCTGTTCCCTGACCAGTACAGAACTAAAGGTGGGGTCGGCACCTATTACGAGGCCGCTGTTGTCATCATCGCGCTTGTTTTTGTCGGTCAGGTCCTGGAACTTCGCGCGCGCGAACGCACCGGGGATGCGATCCGTGCTCTGCTCGATTTGGCACCAAAAATGGCGCGGGTCATTCTGCCCGATGGACTGGAGCGGGATGTGCCTCTTGAGCAGGTCGTTGTCGGAGATTTACTGCGGGTTCGGCCGGGTGACAGCATTCCGGTCGACGCGACCGTGATCGAGGGCCATTCATCGATTGATGAAAGCATGATCACTGGCGAGCCAGTGCCGGTTGAAAAGACAGAAGGTGACCGGGTGACCGGCGGCACAATTAACAAGAATGGATCTCTTGCCGTCCGCGCAACCCAGGTAGGCGCTGATACAGTCTTGTCACAAATTGTCGAAATGGTTGCGGGTGCCCGTCGTTCGCGCGCGCCAATTCAGGGCCTTGCTGACCGCGTGTCATCTGTATTCGTGCCGACTGTCGTGTTGATCGCTATCGTTGCATTTGTCTCCTGGGTGGTCCTGGGCCCTGAGCCGGCACTTGCCTTCGCTATCGCGGCGGCCGTGTCGGTTCTGATCATCGCCTGCCCCTGTGCGCTTGGCCTGGCAACTCCGATATCGATCACCACAGCGGCTGGGCGGGGCGCGCAAGCCGGAGTTCTGATCAAGGATGCGGAAGCGCTTGAGCGTATGGCGCGTGTGGATACGATTATCGTGGACAAAACAGGCACTCTAACCCTTGGCAAGCCCGAGCTGACCAATGTCGTGGCCTTTTCCGATCTCACGAGTGACACCGTTCTCAAGCTCGCAGCAGCACTCGAGTTGGGATCAGAGCACCCGTTGGCAGAGGCGATCGTCGAAGGGGCGCGGAGTCGAGGAATTACCTTGCCCAAAGCCGACAGCTTTGAAGCCGTGACTGGCAAAGGTGTTCAAGGCACCATCGCAGGTCAAACCGTTGCGCTTGGGAATACCGCAATGATGCAACTCTTGAGTATCGAAACCTCGGGGATTGAAGACTCCATGGATGCCCTGCGCATGGAAGGTAAGACGGCAATGTTTGTCGCCCTGGACGGCGCACTTGCAGGGGTTGTCGCGGTTGCCGATCCCATCAAGCCGACGACGGCCGGAGCCATTCGTGACCTGCACGATTTGGGGCTCAAGGTGATCATGGCAACAGGTGACAACCAACGAACCGCCGAAGCCGTCGCCGGCTCACTGGGTATTGATGATGTTCGCGCTGGTGTTCTGCCCGAAGACAAGAAAGCGCTGGTGGAAGAACTACACGCCCGTGGACATCGGGTGGCGATGGCCGGCGACGGGGTCAACGACGCGCCTGCATTGGCGGCAGCCGATGTGGGGATCGCTATGGGGACCGGAGCTGATGTCGCGGTGGAAAGTGCCGGTATCACACTGCTGGGCGGGGATCTTGTCGGTATCGTACGGGCACGCAAATTGGCCAAGGCGACACTGCGCAATATCAAGCAGAACCTGTTCTTCGCCTTTGCCTACAATGCGGCGGGCGTGCCGATAGCGGCAGGTGTCCTTTATCCGCTGCTCGGCATTTTGTTGTCGCCAATGATCGCTGCAGCCGCAATGAGCTTGTCTTCGGTCTCGGTGATATCCAACGCGCTGCGCTTGCGTCGCGTCAAACTCTGATCCGCAAAAAAGGGGGCTAGCCATGGCAAACGGGCATCAAGGGCATATGCCTTCCAGCGGGCGGGCTTTGGTGATTTCAGCTTGGCTGACGGGCGTGTATTTCGTCATTGAACTTGGAATTGGCCTTTGGACGGGCTCAATCGCCGTAATCTCGGACGCGTTTCATACCTTCTCAGCCCATATATACGTTTACACTCTTTTATGTTTCTAAACATACACTTCCATAGGCTTGTTGGTCCGCCCTGCCGTACCGTTGTGGTGAAGAGCGGGACATGCGGCAGTTGCGCGATGACACACATCTGAGACTGAACGGCGAGGTGCGGATGTATCGTCGTGAGCGCAGCCTTTGGGTCTCAAGGTCGTTCGCTAATAACCACCAAGCCCATGAGCACGCGTTCGCGCGGATGTGCGCGCGTGCTTAAATTAGGGAAAAAGACAAGTCACTGACACCGCTGGATAGCGTAGCTCTACGTCATTTTGTCTCGCTGGTTGTCTCGCTAAAAAACAAAGGGCTCAGCGCAAATAGCGCTAAGCCCTTGATTTAATGGTGAGCCGTGATGGGTTCGAACCATCGACCTACTGATTAAAAGTCAGTTGCTCTACCAACTGAGCTAACGGCCCACTAGGCGGCCTATCTAGAAAGAGAGAGGGGGGCGGTCAACCCCGAAAATCGCGGAAAGTGAGGCTGATACTGGATTATATTGCGGCGGCGGCGTATATGCGGCCTATGAACACGCGCGAGACACATATTCCCTTCATGAAAATGCACGGGCTGGGCAATGATTTTGTCATTATCGACTCGCGCGGCGCGGGGGGGCGCGTTGATTCTGCGCTTGCCCGCGCGATGGGCGACAGGCACCGCGGCGTCGGCTTTGACCAGCTCGCCGAGCTGACGGACTCGCCCACAGCAGATCTGCATCTGCGCTTCTGGAATTCCGACGGCTCCACGGCCGGGGCCTGTGGCAATGCCACGCGCTGCATTGCCCGCCATATTCTCGTCCAGACAGGCAAAACCAGCCTGCATATCACAACAGAACGCGGCGATCTCTTTGCCCATGACGCAGGCGAGGGCCTCACCTCGGTTAATATGGGCGCGCCACTGCTGAATTGGGACGAGATTCCGCTCGCCGAAGCTATGGACACTCTGGCCTTGCCGATTGAGGGCGCGCCGACAGCCACGAGCATGGGCAATCCGCATTGCACCTTCTTTGTCGAGGATGCCGAGGCCGTCGCCGTCACAGACCTCGGCCCTGTCTATGAACATCACCCGCTCTTTCCCGCCCGCACCAATGTCCAATGGGCCAGCCTTGTCGGCCCCGATCATATCAGAATGCGGGTCTGGGAGCGCGGCGCAGGGCTGACCGAGGCCTCCGGCACATCATCCTGCGCCACGGTTGTGGCCGCTGCCCGGCGCGGTCTTCTGAGCGGGCGCAAGGCCCGCGTTGATCTTGACGGCGGGACGCTTTTCATTGACTGGCGCGACGATGGCGTCTGGATGACAGGGCCGACGGCCCATGTTTTTGACGGTCAGTGGCGTCTGACATGAGCGCGCCCAAGTTTACGACCCTGGGCTGCCGTCTCAACGCCTATGAGAGCGAGGCCATGCGCGAGCTGGCCGCAGCGGCGGGCCTGAGCAATGTGCAGGTGGTCAATACCTGCGCCGTCACAGCCGAGGCCGTGCGCAAAGCCAAAAAGGAGATCCGCAGGCTCGCCCGCGAAACACCGGATGCACCCATCATCGTCACAGGCTGCGCCGCCCAGACCGAGCCGGAGACATTCGCGGCCATGGCCGAAGTCACCCGCGTGATCGGCAATCACGAGAAAATGCAGCCCGACACATGGCAGAGCCTCGCGCCCGACCTGATTGGCGAGACAGAAAAAGTCATCGTCAATGATATCATGTCCGTGACAGAGACAGCCGGCCATATGATCGACGGCTTCGGCAGCCGCTCGCGCGCCTATGTGCAGGTCCAGAACGGCTGCGATCACCGCTGCACCTTCTGCATCATTCCTTATGGCCGGGGCAACTCTCGCTCTGTGCCAGCGGGTGTTGTTGTCGAGCAGATCAAGCGCCTCGTCGGGCGCGGCTTTAACGAGGTTGTGCTCACAGGGGTTGATCTGACAAGCTGGGGCGCCGACCTGCCCGCAAGCCCGCGCTTTGGCGATCTGGTGATGCGGATCCTAAAGCTCGTGCCCGACTTGCCGCGCCTGCGGATTTCCTCGATCGACTCTATCGAAGCCGATGACAACCTGATGCAAGCGATCGCCACAGAGCCGCGTCTCATGCCGCATCTCCACCTGAGTTTGCAGCATGGCGACGATCTCATTCTCAAGCGCATGAAGCGGCGGCACCTGCGCGATGATGCGATCCGCTTTACCGAAGAGGCGCTTGCGCTGCGCCCTGACATGACCTTCGGTGCCGATATCATCGCCGGATTCCCCACCGAGACAGAGGCGCATTTTGCGAACTCGCTCAAGCTGGTCGACGACTGCCAGCTCACCTGGCTCCATGTCTTCCCCTATTCCGCCCGCGAAGGCACGCCCGCCGCGCGGATGCCTGCGGTCCAAGGCCAAGCCATCAAGGCGCGCGCCGCCGCCCTGCGCGCCGCAGGCGAGCGCCGTGTTGCCACCCATCTCGCCGCTCAACAGGGCCGCCAGCATTCGATCCTGATGGAAAACGCCCATATGGGCCGCACCGAGCAGTTCACAGAGGTGCGCTTTGAAGCGCCCCAAACCGAAGGCGCGCTTGTCAACGGTCGCATCACAGGCCAGGACGGAGCCGTGCTTCTCGCCGAGGCGCTCTGATGCCGCCTGTCCTCTGGTCGTTCCGCCGCTGCCCCTATGCCATGCGCGCGCGCCTCGGCCTCGCCGCCGCAGGACAGCCCGTCCACCTGCGCGAAATCCTGCTGCGTGACAAGCCCGCCGCCTTCCTCGCCGCCTCAAAGAGCGCCACCGTGCCCTGCCTTGATCTGGGCACAGAACAGATCGACGAAAGCCTTGATATCATGCTCTGGGCGCTCGCGCAGAACGACCCCGAGGCGCTGCTCGATATGCCCCCGCTCGGCCATGAGCTGATCGCCGAATGCGACGGCCCCTTCAAACAGGCGCTCGACCGCAGCAAATACGCCACCCGCTATCCAGACAGCGATCCGCAGGATGCACGCAGCAAGGCCAGCGCCTTTATTGCAAAGCTCGAAGCCCAGATCGGCGCAGGCCCGTGGCTTTTCGGCACGGCTCCCAAACTGGCCGATCTGGCGATCTTGCCGTTCGTGCGCCAGTTTGCCCATATTGACCAAACATGGTTTGCCGCACAGCCCTGGCCTGCGGTGCAAGGCTGGCTCGCCGCGTTCAAAGCCGCGCCCCGCTTTGCCGCGATCATGCAAAAATACCCGCCGTGGCAGCCTCCCGAGGCAGGTCACCCCTTTCCCGAAAGCTGACAAATGCATCCCAATCCCGCCTTCCGGACCGCCGAAACCGTAGAAAACCTCGCCTTTGCCCGCGCCCAGAGCTTTGGCCTGCTGTCCCTGAGCACCGAGGGCGCCCCGCTCGTCAGCCATATCCCGTTTCAGCTCTCCCAAGACGGCACGCAGGCCGAGTTGCACCTCGTGCGCTCCACCGAGATCACCCGCGCCCTCACAGCGCCCGCCCCCGCGCGCCTCATCATTCAAGGCCCCCATAGCTATATCTCGCCCGACTGGTATGGCCTCCCCGATCAGGTCCCGACATGGAACTATGTGGCCGTGCATCTCACAGGTACGCTCGAGCGCCTGCCCGACACAGCGCTTGAGGGCGTGCTGGCGCGCCTCTCGGCCCAGTTCGAAGCCCGCCTCGCGCCCAAACCCGCGTGGCGCATGGACAAGATGACCCCCGATGTGCTGGCCAAAATGATGCGCCAGATCGTGCCCTTCCGCCTCACCATCGAGACAGTCGAAGGCACTTGGAAGCTCGGCCAGAACAAGCCTGACGCCGCGCGCCTCGGTGGTGCGGATGGCGCGGCAGAAGCTGGCCTCGGCCTTGAGACCGCAGCCCTCGCCGCACTGATGCGCACCCCCCCTGCCTGACGCTAGACAGCACCGCCCTTGGCCCCTAACGTGAGCGCCGAACAAGACCCGCGAACAGGATCAGACCCCATGCAACTCATTTCCTCACAAGCCTCTCCCTTCGTGCGCAAGGTGCACGTCGTCCTCGCCGAAACAGGCCAGTCCCAGGAGGTTGAGGTGATCGAGGCCATGACAACCCCGATCAATACCCCCGATCACGTCCGCGCCGCCAATCCGACAGGCAAGATCCCCGCGCTGATCCGCCCCGACGGCCCCGCCTTGCACGACAGCCGCGTGATCACCCGCTTTCTGGACGCCCGCGCCGGCGGCACGCTCTATCCTGAAGCCCGGATCTGGGAGGTGCTCACCCTCGAGAGCCTGGCCGACGCCATCATGGACGCCGCCGTGCTGATCACCTACGAGGGCCGCGTGCGCCCGCAAGAGCAGCAGTCAGATGTCTGGAAAAACGCCCAATGGGGCAAAATTCGCGGCGCGCTCGAGGCGATCAACACCCGCTGGATGAGCCACCTCGCCGGCCCGTTTGACGCAAGCCATATCGCCGTTGGTTGCGCCCTTGGCTATCTTGATTTTCGCCATGACGCGCGCGGCTGGCGTGCGGGCGTCGACGCGCTCGCCGCATGGAACGAAAGCTTTCAGACACGCGACAGCATGAAAGCCACCGCACCCGCCTAAACCGCCTCCACAGGCTGGCGCAAAACGGTCCTGAGCTTCTCGGGCACAACGCGTCGCGGGTCGCTCAGGTAAATTTCGTGGTGCACACCGCGCGGCTTGAGGCCCTGCGCGGGCATAAAGTCGTCGTGCATCCGCGCAATCACCGGCGCCTCGTCTTCATAAGGCCCGATGTGCATAATCTGCACAGACAGCCCCTCATGAAACGACGCCAGCCCCAAGCTGTCAGGCCGCGCGCCCAATTTGGCCTCGGCCTTGGCAGCCGCCTCTTCAAACAGGCGCGCTTCCACCCAGTGCGGCACCGCCAACATCATACGCCACTGCCACCTGTCGCGCCGGCCTGCGCTAAAGTCGGTCCAGTCCTGCGACCACCAAAGCCCCTCCAGCGGAGGCGCAACAAAATCTTTGCCATAGTGCTTCTTTGCCATGAATTTCATCGGATAAACCACCGAATAAAGCCACTGCACCGCATCCGAAAAAGCCGCCCCCTCGGGCGCGCCCTGCCCCTCTACACTGACAAATTGCATCTCGGGCAGATCAACAATCGAAAACGCTTTGGCCGAAGGCTGGTAAAACGCCTTCATGTCTTTCTTCAGATCAGTCTTTTCCATAGGATTACTCCTGTTTTGCCGCCGGTCTCTGCGCCGATACCAGCCTATATCATGGGCGCAGCGCCTCAAACGGCAAAAACGGCGAAATAAGCCGGTGGCCGGTGCCGCGCCCGCGCTCTTGGCGGGGCTGGTGCAAGGCCCAAGCGCCTCCCGCCGCGCCGGCGGCGGGCGGTGATCAGAGGCGCAATCAGGCGGCGCACCCCTGCCACAGCCATCAAAAACAGCGCCCCAAGGCCCCTTGGGTCAAGGCTTTAGACCGCGACAGAACGTATCTGTAACCAATCTAAGCTAGACCTGCGCGAAAAGCAGGTTTAAGAACCCCCGCAAGAGGCTGCAGGAATCTGCGGTCCGTATCCCGTATAGGCACTCACGCCTGAGAAAAATGGAGAATGCTCGTGTCCAACGCAGAAGATCACGAAGGCACACGTAGAGACTTTATCTACTATGCCACCGCTGGTGCTGGTGCTGTCGCCGCAGGCGCTGCTGTCTGGCCCATGGTCAACCAGATGAACCCATCCGCCGATGTTCAGGCTATGTCGTCTATTCGCGTCGACACATCCGGTATCGAAATCGGCACACAGCTCACTGTGAAGTGGCTGGGCAAGCCTGTGTTCATCCGCCGCCGCACCGCCGAAGAGATCGAGGCCGCCCGCGCCGTGACACTGGACGAGCTGACAATCGACCAGACCTCCCAGAACAAAAACAACTTTGACGCAGACGCAAGCGACGAAAACCGCGCGCTCTCCGAAGATGGCGAATGGCTGGTGATGATCGGCGTCTGTACACACCTCGGCTGCGTGCCGATCGGTGACGGCGCCGGCGATTACGGCGGGTGGTTCTGCCCGTGCCACGGCTCCCACTACGATACATCAGGCCGTATCCGCAAAGGTCCGGCCCCTCTCAATCTTCTCGTTCCAGTCGCCGCCTTTGAGGGCGACGAACTGATCCTCGGATAAGGAAGCGCGCAATGTCTGGTATTCCACACGACCATTACGAGCCATCAACAGATGGCGCAAAATGGCTTCACAAGCGCCTGCCCATCGTAGGCCTGCTTTATGACACCCTGATGATCCCGACCCCCAAAAACCTGAACTGGTGGTGGATCTGGGGCATCGTTCTGGCCTTCTGCCTTGCCTTGCAGATCGTCACAGGCATCATCCTCGCGATGCACTACACGCCTCATGTCGACATGGCCTTCGCCTCTGTCGAGCACATCATGCGCAACGTAAACGGCGGCCACTTCCTGCGCTATCTGCACATGAACGGCGCGTCGCTCTTCTTCTTTGCGGTCTATATCCATATTTTCCGCGGCCTCTACTACGGCTCCTACAAGGCGCCACGTGAGGTGACATGGATCGTCGGTATGCTGATCTTCGTTCTGATGATGGCGACAGGCTTCATGGGCTATGTTCTGCCATGGGGGCAAATGTCCTTCTGGGGCGCCACCGTGATCACCGGCCTCTTCGGCGCGATCCCCTTTGTGGGCGAAACGCTGCAGACATGGCTTCTGGGCGGACCGGCCGTTGACAACGCAACGCTCAACCGCTTCTTCTCGCTGCACTATTTGCTGCCCTTCGTGATCGCCGCGCTCGTCGTTGTTCACATCTGGGCCTTCCACACCACAGGCAACAACAACCCCACAGGTGTTGACGTGCGCCGCGAGTCCAAAGCCGAAGCCGAGAAAGACACGCTTCCGTTCTGGCCCTATTTCGTCATCAAGGACCTCTTCGCTCTTGCGGTGATCCTGATGGTTTTCTGGGCGATCGTCGGCTTCATGCCAAACTACCTCGGCCACCCCGACAACTACATCGAAGCCAACGCGCTTGTGACCCCTGCGCATATCGTCCCCGAATGGTATTTCCTGCCGTTCTACGCGATCCTGCGGGCCTTTACCTCCGAAGTCTGGATCGTCATCGCGGCCAACTGGATCACCGGCGGCATCATCACAGCGAAGTTCTTCGGCGTTCTGGCCATGTTCGGCGCGATCATCGTGATGGCCCTCGTGCCATGGCTTGACACATCCCGCGTGCGCTCGGGCCGCTACCGCCCCATGTTCAAATGGTGGTTCTGGCTTCTGGTTGTCGACTTCATCATCCTGATGTGGCTCGGAGCCATGCCCGCCGAGGAGCCATATGCGACATGGTCGCTCATCGCCTCGGCCTATTGGTTCGGTTATTTCCTCGTCATCCTGCCGCTTCTGGGCGTGATCGAGAAGCCACTGCCAATGCCGAACACAATCGAAGAAGACTTCGAAGCCCACTATGGCGCCAAAAGCGCCACACCGGCCGAATAAGAAAGGACAAGGGACCAATGTTTAAGAAACTTGCACTCTCCGCAGTCGCAGCCCTCGCCCTCTCAACGGGCGGTGCGCTCGCCGCGGGCGGAGCGGGCCACATCGAAGATGTGGACTTCTCCTTCGAAGGACCGTTTGGCGCCTTCGATCAAAACCAGCTGCAGCGCGGCCTTCAGGTCTATACCGAAGTCTGCGCCGCCTGCCACGGCCTCCAATATGTGCCCCTGCGCACATTGGGCGACGAGGGCGGCCCACATTTCTCGGATGCAGAAGTGCGCGCCTATTCGTCGAACTTCTCCGTCTATGATGCCGAGCTGGACGAGGACCGCGACGCGATCCCGACCGACCACTTCCCCGGATCGGCTCTGGAAAACGCGCCTGACCTGTCTCTGATGGCCAAAAAGCGCGCCGGCTTCCACGGCCCCTACGGCTCGGGCATGAACCAGCTCTTCAAAGGCATGGGCGGACCCGAGTATATCTACTCGATCCTCACCGGCTATACCGGCGAAGAAAAGGAAGAGAACGGCACCGTGTTTTACGAAAACACCGCCTTCCCGGGCGGCTGGATCGCCATGGCACCGCCGCTCTATGAAGACCAGCTTGCCTATAACGACGGCCACAGCAACTCCGAGCACCACGTTGCCGAAGATGTGTCGGCCTTCCTGATGTGGACAGCCGAACCCAAGATGATGGCGCGCAAGCAAACCGGCTTCATCGGCGTTCTGATGCTGGCGATTCTGGCCTCGTTGCTCTACCTGACCAACAAACGCCTCTGGGCCCCTCACAAGCCCAAGAAAGACTAAGCGTCTGGCGCGTCTGGCGCGTCTGGCGCAGCACGCGCCGGCGCAGAGCCGTTTGAAAACAGCCCCCCGCTTTGTAAAGGCGGGGGGTTTTCTTTTGTGGGCTGGGCGGGTCTTGCGGTTCTGGGATCTTTTGAGGGTTTGCGCGGCCTTCGGCATCGCGGGGGGGCGGGGGGGGGGGGGGGGGCCAGGG
>JAHBAM020000088.1 GCA_018500125.2 Roseobacter sp.
CGGCCAGCGCGCTGATGATGCCCGACAGGATCAAGGCCCAAACCGAATGCAACAGATAGGCCAGCACAATCGCCGAGATCACCCCGATCAGCTGGCTCGCCATATCAATCGCCGTCACACGGCCAAGGCGCAAATGTCTGTTGGCTTCCAGATAGCGGGTCGTGTTGAACCCGCTGATCACCAGCGTGAGCGCGGCGACGGGCAGCATATAGACCAGTTCGGGCAGCTCATAGAGCAGCGCCGCAGGCCATGCCAACAGGCAGGCCACCAGCCACAACAGCCCCCCGCGCAGAGCTTGAATGGTCCAAGCGGTGTCGAGAAAGTCGCGCTCGTCGCCCCGTTTGGACTGTAAAATAGACGGGCTAACCCCCACATCCGAAAACATATTGAGACCCATCAGAAAGACGGTGATCAGCGCCATCAGGCCGAAAGCCTCCGGAAACAGAAGCCGGGTCAGAACCAGATTGGACAGAAGCCGCATGGCCTGGGACCAGCCAAAGCCAAACACCGTCAGCCCGGCCCCGCGCAGCGCGCGGGCGGTCAAACTATCGCCTGTCATGAGGCGCGGCAAAAGGCTCATCGGCCCCGGCTCCAGTCTTTTGGCGCCGGTCCAAGGCGGGTGAGCAGCGCAACAGCGCCATAGACCACAAAGCCGACAGGCTCGCGCAGCGCCAAGACCGCAATCGCGACCCATCCGAGACGCGGCTTGTCGTCATTGGCCGCCAGCTCAGGAAAGCGCGCCGCAATCTCGGCCACACCGGCGTTCTGGCGTTTGCGCACGCGCACCAAACGGCCAAAGCCTTCGACCAGCGGCCAGACATAGGCGCTGTTGAGTTTGAGGCGCTCGCAGGGCGCAAAGCTCAGACGCACAAAGGTATCATCGGAGATAATATCGGGAAATTGGCCCCAGCGCCGGCGGCCCGCCGCACTCACGCCAAACAGGCCACAGCCCGGCACACCCTTTGTCATAAAGGGCACACGGGCATAGAGCCGCGCATAGGCGCGGGTGGCAAAGCTGGCGGGCGGCGCGATCTGGCACAGCCCGCTGGCATAGACGGGCTTGTCGGTCTGAAGCACACGTGCGAGCTGGTCCAGCAGCGGCTTGCCAAGGCGCACATCGGCGTCAAGATAGGCGCGCGCACGATGGCGCGCCACAGCCTCACCTGCGTTGAGCGCGGCCATTTTGCCGCCTTCGGGCCGCTCGAGCACCTCAAAATCCCAGCCCATCCGCTTGAAGTGAGGGGCATAGCCACGGGCGATCTCGGCTGTGGCATCGGTGCAGCCATTGGCGATAACAATCACCTCGATCGGCATCGGCACCGGAATGGAGCCAGAGCCATAGCCCGGCTTGGGCGAGGAGCCGAGCAAGGTCTCAAGGCACGCGCCGATCTCTTCAGCCTCATTGCACGCCGGCAGGATCACGGACAGGCCCGCCATTTAACACAGCCCCGTTAAGGTCGGTCGATTTGAAGGGTTGCAGCACCAGCAGGGCGCGGTGCACACTCTCGATTGTATTTGAAGCGTATTTGCGCTGATCCCTGTTCTGATTCTGCTGACGAGAAAGCGGCGCGTTTTGCAAAACATCTCACAAGTTCCTGAAAAAATTGGCATCCTCATACCCCAGTTTCCGGGCCAAACCCATATTTTCTTTTGGCGTGAAATCCTTGAACTACAAAATATGGGCGTGAATGTGACGCTTTTTAGCACCGTTTCGCCGCCTGCGGGGCTGATATCGCACAGCTGGTCTGAGGCGGCCATGGCGCGCACCACCTATCTTGTCGACACCAGCCCTGTGAATGCGGCGCTGGCGCTTATGCGCTGTCCTTGGGGCGCGCTCCGGCGGGATCTGGGCCGCGAGCCGCGCGAATTTCTCAAAGATATTCTGCTCAGTCTTCCGGCGGCGCGCCGTCTTGCGCGCGCTTGCAGGCGCGCCGGCATCACGCATATTCACGCCCATTCCGCACGCCGCGCCGCAACGATCTGCGCTTTGGCAAAGCTCATCTGGGGGCTGGAGTATTCGCTCACCTTGCACGGCCCGATGTCTGATTATGGTCCGGGTCAGGGCTTCAAATGGCGACACGCGCGTTTTGGCACGGTCATCACCCAGAAGCTGCGCCGCGAGCTTGAGGCGACGATTGGCCCCGATCTACCCGAGCGGCTCTTTGTGCAGCCCATGGGGGTGGACCCTGACGAGATGTCCCGCGAGACGCCCTATCAACCGCCCATGGCGGGGGAGCCGCTCAGGCTTTTTTCCTGTGGGCGGCTCAATATTGTGAAGGGCCATCAAGACCTGATGGAGGCCGTCAAGCGTCTGCGGGATCGCGGCATAGACGCAAAGCTTGACATCGCGGGGCAGGATGACGCGGGCGGCAGCGGCTATTACAGCACATTGTGCCAGACCCGGGACAGGCTTGGTCTGCAAGACCATGTGACCCTGCTTGGCGCCATCGATGCGGCCGCCGTGCGCCAAAAGCTGCTGGAGGCGCATATTTTTGTCCTCGCGAGCTGGCATGAGCCTTTGGGCGTGGCCTATATGGAGGCGATGAGCTGTGCTGTCCCCACGATTGGCACCGATGCGGGCGGTGTGCCCGAGCTGATCCGCGACGGCGAAAACGGCTGCCTTGTGCCCCCGCAAGACCCCGAAGCGCTCGCCACTGCGATCGCCAGCTTGGCGGCCAACCCGCAAAAGCTTATCGCGCTCTCCGCCGCCGGGCGCGACACAATCGTGCAAAGCTTTTCCTCGCGGCGGGGCGCCGAAACCCTGATCAACGGGTTCACCGCCACGGCGCTATGATCCAGATCACCGGATCACTCGGTCACTGAATCACCAACCGGTATTTGCGCGTTGGCTCCGCGGTGAAATACAGCATTTCAACCTCACGCAGAAAGCTCAGATCCCGCCCGCGCTGCGCATAGATCAATCCGGCTTTGGCAAAAAACTGATACTCCTCGGAGCGCCCCGGAAGCTCGACACTGTCGCGCCCCGCGCCGCCATGAAACCTGTCACTGCCCCCGCCCGACAGCATATAGTCGTCTCCCGGCCCGCCCACGAGCGCATCTTCCTCGGGCGTTCCGATCAGCCGGTCCGGCCCCTGCCCGCCATAAAGCGTGACCCCGTTGAGAAAGGTGCCCGCCGCGCGCGGCGGCAGATCAGGCGCGATGGCATTGGCCGCCATCAAGGCGTCCCAGCGCGGATTGTCATCCTGCAAATGGCGCAGCGCGCCCCAGCTTCCGTATTTGGTTGCGGGGGCGACATCGACAAAGGCGTTGAACAGCTGCCCCCCGACCTTGCGCCAGCGCCGCAACAGCTCGTCATAGAGCTTGCCCACTTCGTCATGATAGTTGAAGGCGGTGAAAAAAGAGACCAGCGCCTCATCATTGATCGCCTCCCCGTGAGGTGTGACATGGGTGCCGCCTTCATACATCACAAGCCTCATGCCCAGCGCGCGGGCGCGCTCGCTATGATAGGGCCAGAATGTCTCGGTCAGCTCCTGAAAAGACCCCTGCCAGAGCAGCTCGGCCACTTCGGGGTAGGCCAGATCAAATTTCACAGATGCGATCTCCGCCTCAAGCGCCTTGCGCTGCAACCCCATCTTGCGCCCGGCCGCCTCGGCTTTGGCGACAGACTTCGCCACGCTTTGGCGCACTTGGGGCAAGCCCTCCTCCTCCAGCCCGAGATCAAAGCCGAAATAGCCCGAGACCGCATAGGCATCAAAGCTGTCTTTCGGCGCGGCCCGCCCCTCGGCCACCGCCAAAGGCGCTTCAAGAAACGGCTCTTCCAGCCCAATCCAGCCGGTATGCACCCCCATCACACGCACCAGACGCTCCGGGCGCTCCGCCCCGTAGACATCGCTCCAGACAGACATGACTTCGGCCGCTCTCAGGCCGGCAAACTGCATCCAGCCATCGCCCTCCACAGCCCAGCGCTGTCGGGCCTGTTCTACGGCCCATTCGGTCTGGGGAAAGATATGGTTCCACAGCTCGTTGGAATACTCGACATAGGTTTTCAGCCGCGGATCCAGCGTTGCGCGGGTCAGCTCGGCAAACTGGCGCATATAGGCGTCATCTGCGGCATGGGGCATACAAACCCAGGGATCAGCGCCCACTTGGTTGGACAGATCAATGATCACTTCGGCAGGCACCCCACGCCAGGCATAGGAAAAATTCGCCTCCCGCGGGCGCCCCTCCCAGGTTTTCACAGGCGAGCCATTGGTCAACATCCAGTCCATAAACCTGAGCGAGCGCGCATTCTGGATACGGGCGATCCAGGCGGGGTTGAACACCGCCCCCGTCTCATAAAGCGGGATATGGTCTTCGCGCAGAATTTCGATATCGCGGATATAGTTTCCTGTGCGGTTCGGGTCTGTGCTCTCGATCCCCACAGCAACAAGCCCCTCGCCGGGACTGTATGTCAGCCAGATTTCATTTTCACGCTCGCTTGTGCGCGCGGTTTGTCCGCGCCCTGTTATGGTGAGCTTGCCCTCGCCTTTCCAGCGGATCCGGTAGCGCGCGGCCATGTCTGTTGCGGCTTCGGGCTGATCGGTCAGAACAAAGCTCTCGAGCTTGCTGGCCTCGGCGGGCAGGCGCGTCGGATAGCCATAGGCGTCCAGCAGGCCGCGCTGCGCCAGGTCTTCCATCTGGATCGCGCCCCATTGATCCCCCACATGACCGACCCAGGGCCGCGCCGTCTTCATGATGTTGAGAAACGGATGCTGCGTCGACCAATCCGAGACCCCATCAAGTCCGAAGGCGAGAGACGGATTCTCGATCTGCCCCGGCGGGGCGGCAAACGCAGCGGGCGCCAAAAGCGGCGCGGGCTGCGGCCCGGTACGCGTCGAGGCCGCCGGCACTGTCGCGGCCGAAAGCGCAAAGATACGCGCCGATATTGCGTCAAACTGGTCGCGCAAGAGCGGGTGCACAGCTTGGGGCAGCTCCGCCGGACGGGGCGCCGCTTCGCCATAGAGGGCCGGATACACGGCCATCGCCGCCAAGAGATAGAGCGTCGCAGTGCCATGCGGGGCATCATCCACATAGAGCGCCTCCACCGGCACAGCGCCCAGAGGGGCCTCGCCAAGAACGGTGCTCAAGACCTGCGCCACAGGCACCAGCCTGACATCGGCGCCGGGCCGGGCCGCGCGGAGCTGCTGCACCAGCGTTTCATACCAGTCGTGATAGCCCCCCGTGTTATAGGCGTGATAGGCTTTCACCCCTCGCGCCTTTGGCGGAAACGCCCCGGCAACCCCGGCCATCTCCGACCAGCCCTGATAAATCAGCAAGGGCCGCGCGCCGACCTTGCTGTCGATCAGTGTCAGCAGGGTCGAGAGCGGCGAAGCGCCCTCGGGGTTGTCTCCGTCATAGGGAACATCAGGCCACTGATATTGGATAAAATTCGCAGGGCTGACCATAATGGCGCTCAAATCGGCCGCCTCAAACCGCTTCTGCGCCGCGTCCCAGGCGGGTGCCACCCCCTTGAAAGACCAATTCGCAACCGGCTCGCCAGCGCGGATAAAATCGCGCAAAAACCCCCACTGCCCGTCCGCCGCAAAGCTCTGTCCTGCGGCCTCGGCCATCTGCGCCAGCCAATAGGGCACCGTGGTTTCATCCCCGCCCTCAAGGTGGTTGATGAGCGAATTGCCAAAAATATAAAGCCGCGCCTCTTTTGCCTGCGCCTCGGTGGTGATCGGCACCAGCCAGAGCAAAACCCCAGAGAGCCACAAAGCCCAAACCCGTAAAATCATAAACATCTTCCCCTAAACCCCGGTGGCCTGTTGTGCTTCAAGACAATTATTGCAACTCTGCCATAAAGACCGAAAGGGGCAAGAGTTTGTCACCCCCCGGTAATTTGAGGTTAAAATGAGTGTGAGTGTTCCAGATGACGCCAATGGTGACGCCAATATTGACGCCAATGTCTCGGCGACAATCCCGGATTGGAGCCGCGAAACCATCCAAAGCTTCTGGGATCCCGGCCCAAAACTTCTGCGCGCCCTGCGCCGCTATCAGGCCCTCAAGGCACAGCCCGGCGCCCTCTCCCGCCTGCGCCGCAAATACTGGGTGCTCAACCACAGGTTCTGGTCCCTGATCACCCAAAGCGAACTCCACCTTACCACGCGTGTCGGCGGCGGATTGCGGCTGACCCACCCCACAGGCATCATCATCCATCCGCAGGCCGAAATCGGCCCCAACTGCATGATCTTTCATCAGGTCACGCTCGCCGGCCCCGTCAAGCTGGGCGGCCATGTGGATATCGGCGCAGGTGCCAAGCTGATCGGCCCGCTCACCGTCGGCGATCACGTTGTGATCGGGGCCAATGCGGTGGTGACAAAAGACATCCCCTCAAACGTCACCGTCGCCGGCATCCCCGCAAAAATCCTCAAATCTTGACCCTCATTCTCTGTCTCAAAATATCCTTTTTCTTTCCCTAAATATCCTGGGGGTCTGGGGGCAAAGCCCCCAGTTTACGCTGCGTCTGGGGGCAAAGCCCCCAGCGGATCGGATTTGCGAAGCAAATTCGATCCTCAAATCCCGATCCCCAAGCCCTTCAGTCAAAATCAAACCCTCCCAGCGCCTCTCCCGCCAGAACCGCCCGATAGAGCGCCGCGGCATGGGCGCCCTTTTTCGCCCAGCTCAACGCGCCCTCCGCATAGGCCTGCCCGCGCGCGCCACAGGCCGCCATATGATCCGGCGCACCCACCGATCGCTCCAGAGCCGCCGTGAAGCCCGCCACCATCTCCTCAAGCGGCGCGATCGGCACAGCCTCGCCCCGGCCAGCGGCAACCAATGCTCCCGGCGCGCCGTAATCGGCCACAAGGCAGTGCATTCCGCAGGCCATCGCCTCAATCACAACGCCCGCGCCAAGCTCGCGGATCGAAGGGAAAACAAGCCCGTCGCACTGGCGCATCAGCTCGGCCACGTCGCTCTGGGTCTTGCGTCCCTCCAGTGTCACGCAGCCGTCCAGCCCATGCGCAGCAATCAGCGCCCGCATCCTGCCCTCTTCGGGTCCGCTGCCCAGAATATGCAAATGATGCCCGCGCAAGACATCGGAGGCCGCAAAGCAGCGGATCGGCAGTTCGGGCAGTTTGTAAGGCACAAGACGGCCCGCATAGAGAAAATGCCGCTTGCTGTCGGCCCCGCGCGTGCCCGCGGCGCGGGCGCCTTTGGCATGGAAAATATCGGGGTCAAAGCCGATTTCAGGCAGGCTGACACAGCGCGCATCCTCAACGCGGCTCAGGTCGGCGCGGGTGTGCTCAAAGGCTGTGAGCACGGCGGCAGCACAGTCATAGGTCGAGCGGGCATAGGGCAGATATTTGTAGAGGTTGCGCAGGCTGCGCAGCTTTTCTTTCTCGCGGGCCTGCTCGGCCTGAAAGGCTTTGGGCCAGTCCAGATTGCCGTTGAGCGGCCCGATCAGAAAGGGGATTTTGAGCTTATGGGCAATATAGCTCGGCAGGGTCGGCGACATCGGCGTGATGCGATGCACAAGATCAAAACCGCCCGCCTCAAGCGCCGACTTGAACCGCGTCCAGACCGCGCGTTCAAAGGCCAGATAGGGCAGATAATTCATCATCATAGAGGTCGACCAGGCAACCTCCTCCCCGCCCCTGAGCCAGCGCGCCAGCTTGAACATCGGGGCTGCGATATATTCGGTGTCCAGATAGACAACCTTCAGCCCCTCCGCCGCCGCCTCGATATTGCTGCGGTTGCGCACATGGGTGGCGATGGTCACATCACAATGCGCCGCAATCGCGCGGGCGTATTTATAGCCCACAATCGGCAGCGAGGGCCACTCGGGGTTGCATTCATCCGCAAGGATCAGAACCTTCAAACGCTGGGTCATCATTACATCACTGTCTTTATTTTCAGTCCGGCGCTGCGCACCTCGGGAACATGGGTTTCGGTATATCCCAGCAAAGCGCCGCAGAGCATCCATGTCAGGGGCGTAATCGTGGCGTTGGGCAAGAGATCAAACAGATTGAACCCCAAAATCAGCGCCAATGCGCCCAGATAGGGCGAGGTATGGGTCTCTTTGGTGAGCACAAAACTGCGCGCAAACAAAACAAACAAAGGCCAGCTGAACAATAAGAACTCGGCCAGATATCCAACCCATCCAAACACCCCGATGGTGATGATCCAGCGCCCGTCTGTCACGGTGAGCAAAACGCCTGTCACCGGGTCAAGGATATGGTTGCGCCCCCAGCTGCCCCAGCCAAAGACCGGCTTGAGATAGGCCCGATCAAGCAGCACCCGCTCATTGTCAAAGCGGAACTTGAGCGAGCCGGAGCGGTCTTCGTCAAGCTCTGTAATGGTCTCGATAATCTGGCGCTCGGGGATCCACTCAAGCCCTTTCATGATCGGATAGCTCACCGCCAAGAGCGCCAGCAGCGCCGCAAGCCGGAACTGCCAGAGACGGCCCACAAACAGAACCATCGGCAACAGCACCGAAGCATAAGCGATCGAGGCGACCGATTTACAGGCGATCATGATAAAGCCGAAATAGAGGCTGATCCCGCCATACCAGAGCTTGGCATGGCCCCTGGAGTGACGAAACAGCGCCACCGCACAGCCCAGCATCATCATCGCAAACAATGCAACCCAGAGACCGTGATAGAGAAACACAATCGGACGGAAGCCGCCAAAGCGGATCAGCTGGTCAAAATTATGCTGATAATAGCCCCATATCCAGAAATTGAGCTGCGGGCTGAGCCGGATTTCGACCAGCATGAGCAGAGAATAGACAAGCCCGAGCGCGACAAAGGCAAAGAGAATATCCCGCTGGTCTGTCTCGCTGCGCAGGAAGCTATAGGCCAGGATGAAGGGCATCAGGATCATCGCTTGCTGCACCATCAGCGCAATCGCCTCGACAATCCGCAGCCCCGGAAGGCCGACCTGGCCAAAAAACACCGGCTCCCCATTGGTGAGCACCGTGGCCAGCGGCGTCACCACAAAGACCACCATCAGGCCCTTGGCGATATGGGAGCGGGGCAGATAGATGATGTTTTTGCCATACATCACAGTGCAAATGCCAAAGGCCGCCAAAGCGGCGATAGAGTCTTTGTCCAGTGGCGGCACCGCCGGAAAGTCAAACAAGGCCGGCGGCGGGGGCAAAAACAGATAGGCCAGCAACAACGACCAAAGCACAGCGCGACCGACCGGCAACTTGCGAAACAAGACCAGAGAGACAAGCGGCCAGCTTGCCAGCGCGAGTAAAGCGAGTGCGTTTGGCATCTTTTTTGCGTCCCGATCGCCCCCGACCCAAACTTGCTTTGGTTTTACCAGCCAAAGACCGGGTTGTCGCTTCTTTCTTCCCATTTGCCCCATTTTCGCCGACAATCGAGCGCATTCTGGCCCATTGGTTCGTTTATGCCGCCTCCTCATGGAATATATTGAACCTGACCCATGAAAATAGCCTACCTCTGCGACATCAGCCCGGAGCACGAACAGCCTTATTCCGGCGGAAATGCGCGAATCTATCGCGCGTTGCAGGACCATGTCGGCGCAGTCGATATCCTGCCGCAAACATGGGGCGCCGCCGAGCCTTTGCGCCGCGCCCTCTATGCGCTCCCCGACGGGATCAACCTGCGCTTGCGCTGGCGGCTTCATTTGCTTCTGGCGCCGATCATAGCGCGCTCGATCACGCAGGCGTTGAGCGCAAAGCGTTATGATGTGGTGTTCGGGGCCTATTCCTTTCAGTCTTTTGCCGCGCTCAAAACGCCCTATCCGGTCCTCAAGGCCTTTACCTCTGATGCCAGCTTTACCGTCTACAAACGCTCCGAAATCGGCGCGAATTTTGGCTCCTCCTGGATGTCGCGCAAGCTGCTGGATCCGCTGACCCTGCGGGCCGAACGGGCGATCTATCGCAAGCTTGATCTCGCGCTCTGGCCCTCGGACTGGCTCAAAAGCGAGGCCGACCCCCTCTATGGCCTCAGCCCGCAGCAGAGTGTGGTTGTGCCTTGGGGGGCCAATATTGACACCCCGCAGGCCGAAGCCCGGCCTCTGCCCCTCTCCAAGGAGTCCCCGGTGAACTTGCTGGTCGTCGGGCGCGACTGGCAGGCCAAGGGCGGCCCGATTGCATTTGACACAATGACCCTGCTGCGCGCCGCGGGCATCGATGTGCGCCTCACGGTGATCGGAACGACCCCGCCCGACTGTCATCATAGCCCCTATGTGACAGTGCACCCGGCGCTTGACAAAACGGTGCCGCGCGAGCGGGCGCTGTTTGAAGCGGCCTTTCGTCAGGCCCATTTTCTGGTGCAACCGAGCTTTGAGAGCTGGGGGTTTGCCTTCTGTGAGGCGGCGGCCTATTCGTTGCCCTCACTGTGCCTCGCGGTTGGCGGTGTGCCGGTGCAAGACGGGATCACAGGCCACAACCTGCCGCCCGGAGCCGACGCCGCCGCCTTTGCCGAGATTGTGCACAGCTATCTGAAGGCCCCCGAGCGCTACGCCGCCCTGCGCCAGAGCGCGCGCGCCGATTTTGAACAAAACCTCAACTGGGACGCATGGGGGCGCAAAGTTCATGACCTGCTAAAAGCGCGCCTCGCCGCTGGTGGGCAAACGGCTCAGTAGCCGGTGCCGCGGATCACAACCCGCACGGTGGACAAGATCACTTTCACATCCGTCCCAAAGGACAGAGACTTGTAATAGGCAGTGTCATATTCGGCGCGCTGTGGAAAGCTGGTCTCGTTGCGCTCGGACACTTGCCATGTGCCGGTGATGCCCGGACGCAGTTCGTAATAGGCGCGGCCGGGGTAAAGATCTTCCTGCCCCAGCATCATCGGGCGCGGCCCAACCAGA
Organism: Roseobacter sp.; assembly: GCA_018500125.2. Classification (GTDB taxonomy): domain Bacteria; phylum Pseudomonadota; class Alphaproteobacteria; order Rhodobacterales; family Rhodobacteraceae; genus Lentibacter. The sequence continues at coordinate 10,786 of JAHBAM020000088.1, forward strand.
GACATCTGGCCCAGCAAGACATTGAGAAGCTGCGGCAGCTCGTCAAGCGAGGTTTTGCGCAGCACCCTACCAAAAAGGGTGATCCTTGGATCGGATTTCAGCTTCTGGGTTTCGTCCCATTCGGCCCGTGCCGCAGGCGTGCGGGCCAGATAGGCCTCAAGGATTTGATCGGCATCTGCAACCATGGTGCGCAACTTGAACATCCGAAACAAACGCCCGTTTCGACCAATCCGCTTTTGGGTATAGATCGGCGCACGGCCATCCAGCGCAATCAGCGCCATGAGCGGAAGCAAGATCAGGATCACAGGGACCACCGCAGCAAGCACCAAGACCAGATCGAGACCCCGCTTGCCATAGGCGCGATAGACGCCCGACAGATGCGCCACCGGGTTGGCCTCAAGCAACTCACGCAGCTCTGCAAGATTCAGTCGGCTCGACACACGTTCGTTCATCGTTACACCCTTGAGCCTTGCACAAACACGGCAAGGCCTACTCGCTAAATACACTGCCGGTCGGAGGGACATTTTGTCAGGCGCACAGACGCGTTTAAGCATCGGCTGGGCGACCTGCTGCAATGTCTTCTGGTTTTCAAAGGACGCCAGCGCGGCAGCTTTGCCAGCGTCAAAAACCATAAGGTTGCGCGCTGTCCCCAAGCGCTCACCGGACGGCCCAAGGTTTGGTTTGGCCCTGTCCGGTCTCTTTCTCTACGCCTCTGCGCGCTTCTGTGTCAATTCCTGATAAATTTTAGGAAACTCTTAGTTAACAGTGTTTTGGTCGCGCGCCTCGCCGTTTTGCAGAGCCAAAAACCGCCCGAGACACCCAAAGCGCCACACCGGCCAATCAGTCTGTCACGGCCCCGCGCTTGCGCCCCAAGGCACACAGCCACAAACCCGCGACAGGCTGATGAAACCCTGAATTGAGAAACAATCTCAGGGGAATTTCGCGATAAGCACCTCACACAAGACAATCTGCCCTATTTTTTGTCATATCTGACGTTTTTTCAGCCGTTCGGCTCATCATCTGGGCCGGCGCAATCGGGCCAAATGCGCCAAAATTTTGCCCCGCCGCAGGGCAAGCGAGCGCAATAAGTCGCAGCAGCACGGCCCATAAAGCGCAGAGGGCGGCGCGGGCAGCGGCGGCTGACTGTCCCAAAACCGGAAACGCTGATTTTCCAGATCAGCCAAAGGCAGCAGGCCAAGGCGCGCTCAAACCCGCTGGTTTGATTCGTGGCCTCCCTAAAGCCGGCGCAAAAGCCGCCGGCGCGGGCCTTGCCTAAGTCCAGTTTTCAGACGCCTTCAGGCCAGACGATCCTTAAAGCTGCATAGTTTCAGACGCTTACGCATCACAGCCGGCAAGACAGCTCTCCATTTCTCTTTGACGCGCAGGAGTGTGTCCGTCATCCTGCGCCAAACAGGGCTGCAGACCGCCACATCACAGAACGAAAGAGCCAATGGCCTCATCCAACCAAACCAAGATCAAGGGCAAAGCAGCTGCGCGCCCTTCTCCCCATGTCTCCGACGAGATCCGCAAAACCACGTGCTATATGTGCGCCTGCCGCTGCGGGATCAACGTGCATATGCAGGATGGCCGCGTGAAATATATCGAGGGCAACAAGGACCACCCCGTCAACAAGGGGGTGCTCTGTGCCAAAGGCTCGGCGGGCATCATGCAGCACTATTCCCCCGCCCGCCTGCGCGCCCCGATGAAACGGGTTGGCCCGCGCGGCTCGGGGCAGTTTGAGGAGATCAGCTGGGAGGAGGCCTACACGCTGGCCGAAAGCTGGCTGCGCCCGCTGCGCGAAAACGCGCCCGAAAAGCTCGCCTTCTTTACAGGGCGCGACCAGTCGCAAAGCTTCACAAGCCTCTGGGCGCAGGCCTTTGGCACGCCCAATTACGCAGCCCACGGCGGTTTTTGCTCGGTCAATATGGCCGCGGCGGGCATCTATACGATGGGCGGCGCTTTCTGGGAGTTTGGCCAGCCCGACTGGGAGCGCACCAAGATGTTCATGATCTTCGGTGTGGCCGAAGACCATGACAGCAACCCGATCAAGATCGGCATTGGCAAGCTCAAGGCGCGCGGCGCGCGCATTGTCGGGGTGAACCCGGTGCGCTCGGGCTACAACGCTGTCGCTGATGACTGGGTCGGAATCACGCCGGGCACAGACGGGCTGTTTATCATGGCGATGATCCATGAGCTGCTCAAGGCCGGCCAGATCGATCTTGAGTATCTCACCCGCTACACCAACGCCGGCTTCCTTGTGAATTGCGCCGAGAGCGGGCCAAGCAAGGGGCTTTTCCTGCGCGCCGAAAACGGCAAGGCGCAGGTGATTGACCGCGCCACAGGCAAGCTCGCCGACTATGACGCCACAGGCGTCAAGCCCGCCCTCACAGGCCATCACCGCCAAGCCGGCGAGACCTATCGCCCCGCTTTTGAGCTTCTGGCCGAGCAATATATGAGCGATGAGTATGCCCCCGAGGCCGTGGCCGAGCGCTGCGGCATCCCCGCGGATCGCATCAAGGCGCTGGCCGCCGATCTGGCGCGCGTCGCTTTTGAAGAAGAAATCGTGATCAACCAGCCCTGGACCGACTGGAAGGGCGAGCGTCACGAGAAGATGATTGGCCGCCCTGTGAGCTTTCACGCGATGCGCGGAATTTCGGCGCATTCCAACGGCTTCCAGACCTGTCGCGCCCTGCATATCCTGCAAATCCTGCTCGGCTCTGTCGAAGTTCCGGGGGGCTTTCGCTTCAAGCCGCCCTACCCCAAGCCGCCCGAATCCCACCCCAAGCCCCACGCGGGCTATAAGGCCGGCCAGCCGCTCGACGGGCCGCACCTCGGCTATCCGATGGGGCCGGAGCACCTCTTGATTGACGAGGCCGGCCAGCCCAAGCGCATAGACAAGGCGTTTAGCTGGGAAAATCCGTTCAGCGCCCATGGCCTCATGCATATGGTCATTTCCAACGCCCACGCCGGTGTGCCCTACAAGATCGACACGCTGTTCATGTATATGGCCAATATGGCGTGGAACTCCTCGATGAACACCTCCTCGGTGATAAAGATGCTCACCGACACCGACGCGCGCGGCGATTATGTCATCCCGCATATCATCTATTCCGATGCCTATAGCTCGGAGACAGTGGCCTATGCAGACCTTATCTTGCCAGACACAACCTATCTTGAGCGCCATGATTGTATCAGCCTGCTCGATCGACCGATCTGTGAGGCCGACGCCGCCGCCGATGCGATCCGCTGGCCTGTGGTGGAGCCTGACCGCAATGTGAAGGGCTTTCAATCCGCGCTCTGTGACCTTGGCGCGCGGCTTGGCCTGCCCGGCTTTGTCAATGAGGACGGCAGCCAGAAATACGCCGACTATGCCGACTATATCGTCAGCCACGAACGCCGCAGCGGTGTCGGGCCGCTCGCGGGCTTTCGCGGCGAAGACGGCACAAGCGAGGGGCGCGGCGCACCCAACCCGCAACAACTTGAGAAATATATCGAAAACGGCGGCTTCTGGGCCAGCCACCTGCCCGAAGAGGCGCAATTCTACAAGCCGTGGAATCAGGCCTATCAGGACTGGGCCGTCAAGATCGGCCTGTTTGATGCGCCCGCGCCCTATGTGTTCAATCTCTATCTTGAGCCGATGCGCAAGATGCAGCTCGCCGCCGAGGGCCATGGCGAGCGCCAGCCGCCCGAGCATCTGCGCGCACGCATGATCGAGACGATGACTCCGCTGCCCCATTGGTATGCGCCCTTCGAGCAAAGCCAAGTGGCCGAAGACGACTACCCCCTTCACGCGCTCACCCAGCGCCCGATGCATATGTATCACTCTTGGGGCAGCCAGAACGCTTGGTTGCGCCAGATCACAGGTGTGAACAAGATGTTCATTCCCGGCGCGCTCTGGGACGAACACGGCTTTGCCGAAGGCGACTGGGCCTATGTCACCTCGCCGCACGGGCGCATCAAAGTGCCGGTCGCACGCATGGACGGGGTCAATGGCAAGACGATCTGGACATGGAACGCCATCGGCAAAAAACGCGGCGCTTGGGCTTTGAGCGAAGACGCGCCCGAAGCCACGCAAGGCTTTTTGCTCAACCACCTGATCAACGAGCTGCTCCCGCCCAAGGGCGACGGGCTGCGCTGGGCCAATTCCGACCCGGTCACAGGCCAAGCCGCGTGGTTTGATCTGCGCGTGCGCCTTGAAAAAGCCCCCAAAGGCGCCCCAAGCGAGCCAGCCTTGCCCGCACAGGACAGCCCCGTCGGACAAGGCCCGAAAAATGTGACCTATGGAGACGATTTCTAATGCGTGTTCATAAGGTTACAGGCGGGGGTGGGGTAAAGCTCCACGTCACAGACCAAGGCCCAGAAGAGGCGCCTGCACTCCTGTTCATTCATGGCTGGTCGCAGCATTCTATCTGCTGGGCCGCGCAGGCTCCCTTGGCTGCGCGCTTTCGCGTGGTGGCGCTCGATCTGCGCGGTCATGGCAGCTCGGATGCACCACAAGACGAAGCCGCCTATAGCGACACCGCGCTCTGGGGCGATGACATTCACGCGGTGATCACCGAACTTGGCCTCAAACAGACCGTGCTGATCGGCTGGTCCTACGGTGCGCGAGTGATTGCCTCCTACATCGCCACCCACGGGCAAGACGCGATTGCAGGGATCGTGCCTGTGGGCGGGGTGATCGCCATTGGGGCGGCCCGCGAACCTTGGATGACAAGCGAGACCAGCCCCGCGCGCAACACGGATCTCTACACTTCCGATCAGGCGCGCCTGCTCAGCGCCACGGCGCAATTTGTCGATGATTGCACCTATGCGCCCCTGCCGCGCCATGTTTACGGCACACTTGTCGGCGCGAATATGCTGGTCAGCCCGCTGGTGCGCCGCGCGCTTTTTGCGGGCACGATTGACTGCCGCGCGGTCTGGGCCGGTTTCACCAAACCCGCGCTGGTCATCCACGGCGCAGGCGACCGTATCGTTGTGCCCCCGGTTGGCGAGGCTGCGGCGGCGGCGCTGCCCAAGGGCACGCTGGCGATGTGGCCAGAAACCGGCCATGCGCCCTTTGCCGAGCACCCCGAGCGCTTCAACAGCGCGCTGGCCGCCTTTGCCACAGAAGCCGCAAAACCCGAAAATGAGGAGGCCCAATGACCTCTCTGCCCCAGACCACCGAGAAGAAACTCGGCCTTGTGATTGATCTTGATACCTGCGTGGGCTGTCAGGCCTGCGTGGTGTCCTGCAAGGAATGGAACACCTCCAACTACGGCGCGCCGCTTTCAGACGTTGATGCCTATGGCGCCGAACCGCATGGCACCTTTCTCAACCGCGTGCACAGCTTTGAAGCCCAGCCCGAGGCGGGCTGCTCACAAACCGTGCATTTTCCCAAATCCTGCCTGCATTGCGAAGATGCCCCCTGCGTCACGGTCTGCCCCACAGGGGCGAGCTACAAGCGCGAGGAAGACGGGATTGTGCTCGTCAATGAAGACGATTGCATGGGCTGTGGCCTCTGCGCCTGGTCTTGCCCTTACGGCGCGCGCGAGCTGGACGAGATCTTTGGGGTGATGAAAAAATGCACCCTCTGCGTTGACCGGATCTACAACGAGAACATCCCCGAGGAAGACCGCGTGCCCTCCTGCGTGCGCACCTGCCCGTCGGGCGCGCGCCACTTTGGCGATCTGGGCGACCCTGAGAGCGATGTCTCAAAACTTGTCGCCGCGCGTGAGGGCTTTGACCTCATGCCAGAACTGGGAACCAAACCTGTGAACAAATATCTGCCCCCGCGCCTTAAGGATCAGCCCTCACAGTCCGCCCTCACGCCACAGCACAGCGACGCCAAGGGCCTTTTTGCCTGGCTTGACAAAGCGCTGGAGAAACTCTGATGCATCCAGCCCCCTCCGTCATCGCCTTTACAACCCTCTCCGGCCTCGGCTTTGGCCTGCTGGCCTTTCTCGGCCTTGGCCTGCCGCCAGTGACAGGCTGGGTGGCTTTCGTGTTCTTCGCGCTGGCCTATGCGCTCGCCGTGGGCGGGCTGCTGGCCTCGGTTGCGCATTTGGCCAATCCGAAGAACGCGATCAAAGCCTTCAGCCAGTGGCGCTCAAGCTGGTTGTCGCGCGAAGGGATTGCCGCTGTTGCCGCCCTCCTCGTGATGGCGGTCTTTGCCATTGCGCTGATTTTCTTTGATGTCAGGCTGCGCCTTCTTGGCTTGCTCGGCGCAGCTTTGTGCCTCACAACCGTCTTCACCACCTCGATGATCTATACACAGCTCAAAACCGTGCCGCGCTGGAATATGTGGACCACGCCGCCGGTCTTTCTGTTGCATTGCCTTGGCGGCGGGGCCTTGCTCGCAGGGCAACCGCGTCTCGCGGCTGTTCTGCTTGCCCTGTTGGGCGCGATGATGATCTGGGCCTGGAGCGAAGGCGACAGCAAGGGCCGCGCCGGCTCGACCATGGAAACCGCCACAGGACTGGGCCGCATCGGCAAAGTCCGCCTGCTGGAGCCGCCCCATTCCGGCGAGAACTATCTCCTCAAGGAAATGGCCTATCAGGTCGGGCGCAAACACGCCCTCAAGCTGCGCATCCTCACGATCAGCCTCGGAATCGTCTTGCCTGTGGCGTTGATGCTCCTTGTTCCGGTGACACATTTCACTGCGATTGTTGCGATCCTTGCCCATCTCATCGGAGTTTTCGCGGGCCGCTGGCTGTTTTTTGCAGAGGCCGAACACGTGCAGGCGCTTTACTACGGCAGATAACCGACCGCGCGGTTGACTTTTGGCGCAGCGCGCGACACCTTCGCCCCACACGGCCCAGAAGGAGCGCTCATATGTCTGTTGTCACCACAAAAATGCAGGGCGATATCGCGGTTGTCACAATTGACAACCCGCCCGTGAACGCGGCCTCCCAAGCGGTGCGGCAGGGGCTTCTGGATGCGCTCAGAGCCACCGAAGCGCGCCAGCCCGCCGCTGTCGTGCTGATCTGCGCGGGGCGCAGTTTTGTTGCGGGGGCTGATATTCGCGAGTTTGACAAACCCTTTCTTGAACCGATGCTGCCCGAACTTCTGAACGCCATCGAAGCCGCCACGCGCCCCTGGGTCGCGGCGATTCACGGCACGGCTCTGGGCGGGGGCTGCGAGCTGGCCTTGGCCTGCTCTCACCGTATTGGCGCGCCCACCGCCAAGATCGGCCTGCCCGAAGTCAACCTCGGGCTAATCCCCGGCGCAGGCGGAACCGTGCGTCTGCCCCGCCTTATTGACCCGATAGAGGCCGCCCGCCTTGCGGTTACGGGCAAACCGGTCAGCGCCGCGAAGGCGCTCGAGTTGGGCCTCTTTGACCGTCTCGCCGAGGGCGATCTGCTGGCCGCGGCCATAGCGCTCGCCAAAGACGCCGCCACACAACCGCGCCCCGAGCCGCTGCTCACCCGCGCGGCCCCGAAGGTCGACCGGGCCACATGGGACGCGGCCATGGCCAAACTCACCGCCAAAGCGCGCGGCCAAGACTCGCCACATGAGGCCGCCGCCGCCCTGCGCGATGCGCTGGATCATGACGGTGTCACAGCGCTCGGGCTTGAGCGCGCGCGCTTCATGCGCCTCAAAGCCTCTCCCCAGTCGGCCGCGCTGCGCTATATCTTCTTTGCCGAGCGCGCCGTCGGAAAATCGCCGCGCACCAAGGATGTGCCGCCGCGCCCCTTGGCCCGGATCGGCGTGATCGGTGGCGGAACCATGGGCGCCGGAATCGCGGCCTCGGCCCTGCTCGCCGGTCTTGGCGTCCAGATGGTGGAACGCGACACAGACGCCGCAAGCGCCGGAGCGGCCCGTGTCGAAGGCATCTTGGGCGGCGCGCTCAACCGCGGGCTGATTTCTGAAGCCAAACACGCCGCAGCGTTGGCCCGTTTTGACGCCGCAAGCGACTATGCCACTTTGGCAGATGCCGATCTCGTGATCGAAGCGGTGTTTGAGGATATGGCCGTCAAAAAGCAGGTCTTTGCGGCCCTTGAGCAAGCCTGCAAGCCCGAGGCTGTGCTCGCCACCAACACCTCCTATCTGGATGTCAATGAGATCGCCGCAAGCGTGACAGACCCGAGCCGTGTCATCGGGCTGCACTTCTTCTCGCCGGCGCATATCATGAAACTGCTCGAAATAGTCGTGCCAGAGGCGGTTGCCGATGATGTGCTCGCCACGGCGCTCCATCTCGCCAAAACCCTGCGCAAACTGCCCGTTCTTGCAGGCGTTTGTGACGGGTTTATCGCCAATCGCATCATGTCGTCTTATCGGCGCGAGGCGGATTACCTCTTGGAAGACGGCGCCCTGCCCCATGAGGTTGACGCCGCCATGCGCGCCTTCGGACTGCCGATGGGCCTGTTTGAAATGCAGGATCTTGCCGGGCTTGATATCGGCTGGGCCGCCCGCAAGCGCCGCGCAGCCACCCGCCCGGCAAGCGAGCGCTATGTCGACATCGCCGATCATATCTGTGAGGCGGGTCACTTTGGCCGCAAAACGGGCCGCGGCTGGTATCTTTATGGCCCCGAGGGCACGCCCGAGCGCAACCCGGATGTCGAGGCCCTGATCGTGGCCGAAAGCGCGCGCAAGGGCATCACCCGCCAGAGCTTCACCGCCGAACAGATCATGACGCGTATCCTTGGCTGTATGCAAAGCGAAGGCGCGGCCATCCTTTCCGAAGGGATCGCCGCCAGCCGCGAGGATATTGACGTGACCATGGTCAACGCCTTCGGCTTTCCGCGCTGGAGGGGCGGGCCGATGTTTATGCAGACCGCCTAGGCGCTCAGACTCTCCGCCTCGCCCAGCACCTCATCCAGCTTGGCGAGGATCATATCAATGCCCTCTTCATCTATCGTGAGCGGCGGGCGGATTTTGAGAATATTGTCAAACGGCCCCTCACAGCCCAGCAATATCCGATGCGCCCGCATCCGGTTTTTGACATACTCCGCAAGCGCGCTGGCCGGTGTGCGCGCCTGCGCATCACAGACCAGATCGACCCCGACAAACAGCCCGCACCCGCGCACATCGCCGATCACATCGTATTTGCCCTGCAAGGCGCGCAAACCCGACATCAAGCGTTCGCCCATCACGCGCGCCGCCTCCATCAGCCCCTCATCCTCAACAATATCAAGCACTTCCGCACCAATGCGGCAGGATAGCGTCGAGCCGCCAAAGGTCGAAAAATATTCGGGGCCCTGCGCAAAAGCCTGTGCAATCGCGGCCCGCGTCACAACAACGCCAATCGGATGGCCGTTGCCGATGGGCTTGCCCAGCACCACAATATCAGGCTCCACGCCCTGCTGTTCAAAGCCGAAATAATACGCCCCGAGCCGCCCCAGCCCGGTCTGGACCTCATCGGCAATACACAGACCGCCCGCCGCGCGGATATGCTCATAAACCGCCGGCAAATACCCGTCAGGCGGAATGATCTGCCCCCCGACGCTGGGGAAGGTCTCGGCAATAAAGCCCGCGAGCTTGCCGCCCCTGGCCGCAATCCTCGCCACCGCTTCGCCGACCTCTGCCGCATAGTGCTGCGCGCGCATCGGATCATCGCGGCGATACCGCCCGCGGTAGTCATCGGCCACATCCACAAGCTCGACCCAGTCAGGCTTGCCCACGCCCCCCTTGGCGTTGAACTTATAGGCCGAGATATCAATCGCCCCGGTGGTGTTGCCGTGATAGCCGTGATCCGGCGTGATCATATCGCGCCCGCCAGTGGCCGCACGGGCAAGCCGCAGCGCCAGTTCGTTGGCCTCGGAGCCGGAATTGACAAAATAACAGACCTCAAGCCCCGCCGGCATCTTCGCCGTGATCTTTTCGGCAAAAGCGATCTGCGCGGGGTGCAGATAGCGCGTGTTGGAGTTCATCCGCTTGAGCTGATCCGCCGCCACCGCCTGAATGCGCGGATGGGCATGGCCGACGTGGGGCACATTGTTATACGCATCAAGATAAGGCCGGCCCCATTCATCAAAGAGGTGATGCTTCCAGCCGCGCAAAAACATGACAGGATCGGCATAAGAGAGCTTCAGATTGGGCGCAAAATGGGCCTGCCGCCCGTGGTGCACCTCGGCCTTGTCGCGGGTGACATAGCCGGTTTTCGCGTCTGGCAGGTTCAAGAGCGCCGCCGGATTGGGGCAGACCGCGCCCCAAAGATACATCTCGTCAGGGTCTGCCACGCCGGGCCAGTCCCCGCCCATCCCCTCGGTGGTCAGCGCGAGCTGAAAATGCACATGGGGCGCCCAGCCGCCCGACTGGCTCTTGTCGCCCAGATAGGCCAGAAGCGCGCCCTTGGCCACCGTCTGCCCGACAGTGAGCCGCTCGCAAATCTCGGGGTTGAGATGGCCATAGAGCGTATAAAAGCGGTCGCCCGCTGGGGTGGTGTGCTCCAGAATGACCACCCCGCCATAATCAAGATGGGCAGGGCGGTATTCCACAACATGGACGCGCCCCTCCAGCGGCGCATAGATCTTGGTTTGCGCGGCAGCAAAGCCATCAACGGCAATATGCACCGTGCGACGGCTGGAGGCTTTCCACGGCCCGCGCCGAAAGAACGGCGCCGTATAGATAAGCCGTGGCTCGTTGTAATAGCCAAGCCAAATGCCGCCTTCGATGTCATATTCTGTGCCAATGACCGCCGCCTCCTCAAGCGGCAGATCAAACGGGTTCACCGGGCTGGCAGAGGTTTCAACCGAAAGCGAGCCCATCGGCGCGGCGCTCAAATCCTCGCCAAAGAGCGGCGCAAAATTGCCCCGCTCGCTCTCAATCCAAGCCATCACGCGGGGCGCGGCCTCGACCACAGGCAAGCCACAGGCCGCCCGAAGCCGCGCGCGCAAAAACCCCGCCTCCTCGACCTCGCGCTCCAAAAAGGCCCATGCAGGCGCTTGAGAAATCACCACATAGGGATCATCCGGCGCATCTTTGGCCATGAGCGTCGAATTGACCACGCTCACCGCCAGACGCATCCGCAGCAAGGGCCAGAGCAGATCAAGCTCCGGCCCGCTGAGCGGATAGGCCGCATGATAGCCCGCCACAGCCGCCGCCAACGCCTGTTCGGGTGCCTCCTGATCGAGCACAAGATAGGCACAGGCAATGGCCAGATCGCAAATGCGCGGGCTGGCGCAGAGATCCCCGAGGTCAATCAGCCCCGTGACATGGGGCGGCTGCTGCAAAGAACCGCTGACCAGAATGTTGTAATCATTGAGATCATTGTGAATGGCCACCTGCGGCAATGCGGTAAGCTGGGGCAAAATCGCCTCATACTCGGCCAGAATCCCGCCGAGCAATGCCCGCCGCTGCGGCGGCTCAATGACGTCAAGCGCCTCCCCGATCCATGCCGCCTGCATCAGGTTCCACTTGAAATCGCGGGCCAGAGCGGGGTGCGTAAAATCGGCCAAAGCGCGGTCCATCGTGCCGAGCTTGGCCCCGACATCGCCAAGGAGACTCTGGGTTTTCGGGCGCATCTCGGCATAGACCCGGCCCTCGCATTTCGTCAGAAGCCAGACAAGGCGCGCCGCCCCCGCCGCGTCCACAAGGCGCGCAAAGGCCTCACCCGACGAGGTCTTCACCACAGTCGGCACAGGAAGCTCGGGCGCTTTGGCGGCGATATGCGCAAAAGCCTCGCACTGAAGCGCAACAAACTCCGCCTCACAGCCTGCGCGCATGACTTTGAGCACATAATCCTGCCCCTCGCTCCGGGCCAGAAAGTTGAGATCATACTCGCCATCCAGCCGCGTCAGATCTGCCTCAATCCCCCAATGGGCGGCCAACGCCGCCTGCCAATATGTGCTCATGGTGTCTCCCCCAAATCCGTGTTGACGAGAGCAAACCACAGCCCCGCAGCCAGCGCCAGCCCCGGACATGACCTCAGAGCCAAAATGAGACAGCACAGCAGAGGGGCGGATCCATATTTCTGTTTGTCTTCTGCCCGTTCTGCGGCAAAGCTGCCCGCCAAGATGACAACCCGACCCGCCCAAACAGCCCCTGTCTCTTATACACATCTCCGAG
>JAHBAM020000034.1 GCA_018500125.2 Roseobacter sp.
GCCGGGCCAAAGCGTTGTGTCGATGTCGATCATTCGCCATTTTGAAGCCAGCTCGGACGAGCGCGCCGCCTATCTCAAGATGCGCCGTGCCATGGCGGGTCTTGCGGATGATGCCGAAGGCATCGACGACGAAGGCGATGCAAACGCGAGCATTTCCCAAGAGCGCTACGGCGAAATGTCCGCGCAGGAAAATCTCATTCTCACCCTGACAACGGGCGGCGCGGGCAAACTCAGCTCAAGCCATGACTATCCTGTCCGCGGGCGTGGTGGCATGGGCGTGACGGCGATGGACAAAGCCATGCGGGGCGGTGAAATCGTCGCCTGCTTCCCGGTTGGGATGGAAGACCAGATCATGCTCGCCACTTCAAAAGGCCAGTCGATTCGCGTGCCTGTCGAGGGCATTTCTTTCCGCTCTCGCAGCGCTGGAGGCGTTAAGGTCTTTAACACGGGCAAAGGCGAAGAGGTTGTTTCTGTCGCATGGATCGCTGACCCCAGCGATGACGACGAGACAACCGCGCCAGCAGAGGAAGGCTGACGCCACAAGCGTTCAGTTTTGCACAGTATCTGTGCGAAATTCTGTGTTGTGGCACAGCGCTGACAGGATTAGGCCAGTCACAAGTTTGTGATACCGACAGGCTGGCCACTGGGGCTGATGGGGCGTGCATTTCTTGCACGCCCTTTTCTTTTGCCCACTCTCAACCGTGCAATTCTGCACAGACCGCTTGCGCCCATGCCTGTATCCAGAGCCTGTTTGCTGATCTATGGATCAGGTGATGATCAATGAAGGACAAAAGCAATGACACATCAAACCAACATAGCACTATTGATTGCGCGCGTTTTCCTGGCGCTCCTGTTTATCATGGCGGGCCTTGGCAAGCTTGCCAATGTGGAGGGGTTTGCAGGATTTATGGCCTCTGGCGGCATTCCTGCCTTCTTGGCCTGGCCGGTGATCCTGTTTGAAATCCTCGGGGGCCTTGCGATCCTTGCGGGCTTTATGACGCGCCCTGTTGCGCTGGCGCTTGGCGCGTTTTGCCTTGTGTCGGGACTGCTCTATCACTTTGATCCAGCAGATCAGGCCCAGATGACCAACTTCCTGAAAAATGTCGCTCTTACAGGCGGTTATATCGCGCTGGCCATCGCTGGCGCGGGGAAATTCTCGCTAGATGGCCGCAAAGCCTAAGAATGATCACGCGTCATGGGTTAGGCCCTGAGGCGCGTGTTTTTTAGCTGAATTTCTCTTCAAGATAGGCCAGAAGCGGCGCCTCATTCGGCGTTTGGCCCGAGGCCCGCATGATCAGCTCGCGCGGAGGATATAGGCCGCCATGGACTTGAACAGCGTCGCGCAGCCATCCGGTCGCGCCTGTCAGATCGCCTGACGCCAGCTCTGTCTCCAGATCAGGGCGCGCAAGACGCAACGCCTCATAAAGACAGCCTGCATAGACATTGCCCAGAGCATAGGTCGGAAAATACCCCCACAGCCCGCAGGACCAATGCACATCTTGCAACAGACCATTTGACGGCTTGTCGACAGCATAGCCGAAATCGGCTTCAAAACGCGCGTTCCAAGCCTCTTCAAGGTCACGCGCCTCAAGGCGTCCTTCGATCACGTCGCGCTCCAGATCAAACCGCAACATGATATGAAGATTATACTGCACCTCATCAGATTCGGTGCGGATATAGCCTTTGTTGAGCCGGTTGACTGTGCGAAAAAACACATCTTCATTTGCCACACCAAAATCGCCGAACGCCTCTTTCATTTGCCCGAAAAGCCAGCCCGTAAAGGCGCGTGAGCGGCCAAGCTGGTTTTCATAAATGCGGCTCTGGCTTTCATGCACGCCCAGAGACACGCCCTCGCCGAGCGGGGTTAAAAGGTGCTCGGGGGCTATGTTTTGTTCATAGGTTGCGTGGCCCGTCTCGTGGATTGTGGAATAGATACAATTGAACGGATCGGTGAGCGCGGTGCGCGTGGTGATGCGCACATCCTCCCCCGACCCCGAGGAAAACGGATGCACCGCCTTATCAAGCCGCCCCTTTTGCATATTGTAGCCAAAGGTCTTTGCCAGAGCGCGCGCAAGGCGCATCTGCTTTTGATCGTCAAAGCGATGGTTCAGCGCGGGAGGCTGGTCTGCGCCCATCACCTTATCGCGGAGCGCAACCAGCCGGGGGCGCATCGCCGCGAAGGTTGCCGCCACATCGTCGCCACAGGTGTCTGGCTCATAGTCATCCAACAGGGCGTCATAGGCCGTGCCGCCCAGAGCGAGCGCGGCCGCCTCCTCGCGTTTGAGCGCAATCATATCTTCAAGGGCCGGCAAGAACGCCGCCACATCTTCCGTGGCCCGCGCCTCAGACCAGATCCTTTGGGCGCTGGAACTGAGCCGTGCAATCGCCTCGGCAAGCCTTGCAGGCACACGTTGGTTGCGCTCAAAGCTGCGGCGGATATGGCGCAGATTTGCCGCAGGAACAGACTCCAGCGCGCCCGCGTCGATCTTGGCGAGCCATTCGCCAATGCGCGGGTCGGTGCGGCGGGCATGGAGCACCGATTCCATAGCGGCGAACTCTTCGGCGCGCTGGCCTGCGGCCCCTGCGGGCATCATGGTTTCCTGATCCCAGCCCAGACGCCCTGCCACCTGAGCCAAAGCTTCGGTCTGACGCTGGAACGCCATCAACTCATCATAGGCTGACATGGTTTATCCTTCCCGGATCGAGGAGAGGCGCGGATATTGCGCCAGAAAGCGCGCCCGAATGATCAAGACCCAAAGCAGCGCTGCCGTGGCTTGGTGCAGGATCGCAATCTGCCAGGGCGCAGCTGTCACGACGGTGTAAATACCAAGCACAATCTGGAAGACCACCGCATAGACGGCAATCGAAAAGGCCGATTTTGTGGCGGTGTTTGCGGACTTGCGGGCCTTGAAAAATATCATGAGCGTAAAGCCGAGAAGCAGATAGCCCGCCATACGGTGAATAAACTGCACAAGGCCGGGGTTCTCAAAAAAGTTCCGCCAGAGCGGCTCGATCATCAGCGGATTGGGCGGCACAAACTGCCCGCCCATCAGAGGCCAATCGGTATAGGAGCGGCCCGCGTCAATCCCGGCCACCAAAGCGCCCAGCAGGATTTGCAAAAAGGCAAAATGCATCCACCCCGTGCCCAACGAAAAGAGCTTGGCCTCACGCAAACGGCGGGCTTGCAGCAGGTCCCGCTGCGGGCGTGACAGCAAAAGCGCATACCATGTGATGAAGCCGATGATAACGAAGGCCAGCCCAAGATGCGTCGCCAGCCGGTAGCTCGCCACATCCGTCATGGACCCGGTGAGACCCGAGGACACCATCCACCAGCCGATCGCGCCCTGCAATCCGCCAAGGCCGCCCAGCAGCAGCAGCCGCGAGGTCCAGCCCGCAGGAATTTGACGGCGCAGGGCAAACCACAAAAAGCCGAGCGCCCAGACAAGCCCGACCACGCGGCCAAGCTGGCGATGGCCCCATTCCCACCAGTAGATGACTTTGAAGTCGTGCAAATCCATCCATTTGTTTTGCAACTGGAATTCGGGAATGAGTTTGTATTTTTCAAATTCTGACAGCCAGTCTGCCTCCGTGAGCGGCGGGATTGCCCCGGTGAGCGGGCGCCATTCGGTGATGGAGAGGCCCGAGTCCGTGAGCCGTGTCAGACCGCCGACAACAATCATTGCAAAGACCAGCACCCCCAGAAGCAGGAGCCAGGCCCGGATCGCAAGCCGCGCCCCGCCCTGCCCGGTGTCGATCATACCGCCTTTGGGGGTCGCAGGCCCGGTGCCTTTTTCGCCGCCCACATCCTCAAATATCGCGCGTTTTTCGGCCATGTCTTTCCTCATTTCCTGTCGCTTGGGCTAAACTAAGGTGCGCCTTGGTGGGCTGCAAGCGCCCTCAGCCGTCTTTGCCTCTGATAAGTTGACGCAGTGCGCCATGGAGCATTTGCACATCTGCCCGTGTGAGAGGCATACGGCTCCAAAGGTTGCGCAGATTGGTTTTCATATTCGCCGCTTTCTCGGGCGGAAAGAAAAACCCGCGCTCCTCCAGCCGCTCTTCCAGATGGCCCGCCCAAGCCTCGATGTCACCGCCCGTCGCCGGATCGCCACCGCGCGCAATCTCCATGCGCTCATGGGTGATCTCGCCTTGCGAGCGGCGCCACTCATAGGCCGTGAGCAGCACACATTGCGCGAGATTAAGCGATGGAAACTCCGGGTTCACCGGCACGGTGATCAACGCATTGGCGCGCGCCACATCGTCGTTTTCAAGCCCGGCCCGCTCCGGCCCGAAAAGCACGGCGACTTTATCGCCGGCCGCGATTTTTTCCGCCGCGAGCGCCATCGCCCGCTCAGGGCTCATCACAGGCTTCGTGAGGCCTCTGATCCGCGCGGTTGTCGCGAACACATAAGTGGTGTCATCAAGCGCCTCAGCCAGGCTCGCGCTCACCTGCGCCTCGTCAAGCAGGCGCCCTGCGCCTGAGGCCATCACAACGGCTTTCTCGTTTGGCCAGCCATCCCGCGGGGCAACAACGCGCATCCGGTCCAGCCCGAAGTTCCACATGGCCCGTGCCGCCGCACCGATGTTTTCGCCCATTTGCGGGCGAACAAGGACAAAAAGAGGCTGTGGGCCTTCGGTGGGCATGAAGAGGGTTCCTTTCACGGTTTGCGCCGTTCTAGAAGAAAGCGCGCCCCGCGCCAAGCCACCATTGCGCACAGCTAAAGCCCCTTGGACACGGCCACAAATCAGGCTAGAAGAACGCACGCCAAATCAGGAGGCCAGCATGGCACAAGACGACACGCCACAGATCTATTTGATCACCCCGCCTGACTTTGAGCTGAGCAGCTTTCCGTCACAGCTTGCCGCGGTGCTTGACACCCACGAAATCGCCTGTGTGCGCCTCGCGCTGGCGAGCCACGATGAAGACACGCTCTGTCGCGCGGCAGATTCCTTGCGCGAAGTCACCATGGCGCGCGATGTCGCCTTGGTGATCGAGCGCCATATTCTGCTGGTCGAGCGCCTCGGCCTTGACGGCGTTCATCTCACCGATGGCAGCCGGTCGGTCACAAAGGCGCGCAAAGCCCTCGGACAGGATGCGATTGTCGGCAGCTTTTGTGCAGGCTCGCGCCACGACGGTATGGCCGCAGGCGAAGCCGGGGCCGATTATATCAGTTTCGGACCGATCGGCGACACCTCCCTGAATGACGGCACACAGGCCGAGTTTGACTTGTTTGACTGGTGGTCGCAGGTGATCGAAGTGCCTGTGGTGGCCGAGGGCGGGCTTGATGCAGAGCTGATCGCCAAATTTGCGCCCGTCACCGATTTCTTCGGTTTGGGCAATGAGCTGTGGTCGCATGACAACCCGGTCGAGGCGCTCAAACGTCTTCACGCGGCCATGTTGAACGGCTAATCGACAGGTCTCTAGGCTGTGTCATAGGCTTTGCCTGCGGCTAGCTTTTCCGCCGGAAGCCCATCGCGCACCGCCGCTTCTGCGGCTTTGGCAAGGGCTTTTCGATCTTCAAACGCGGCCACGGCCAATGGCCTGTGATATTTGATCCAGACCTGCCCACCGCGCGGCGCGGAGAGCGTTTTGAGCAAATGCGGGCCAAATGCCATATCGCCCCACCAGCCATAAAAGCGAAGGCCTTCTCCCTTTGGCGCCTCATAAATCACAGTCACAGGCTGAACCGACAGGCGTTCGCGCAGCGGTTTGGCAAAAAAGGCCTGAAACAAAGTGGGCTTAAAGGGCAGAAGCCGCAGCCCGTCTGTTGATGTGCCCTCCGGAAAGAACAACAGCTTATGCCCCGCCAGCAGGCGCGCTTCAAAAACCTCGGTCTGCACCTTGGCCTCGCGCGGATCGCGGCGGATAAAGACTGTTCCGGTGGCGCGCGCCAGCCAGCCAATTCCGGGCCAGTTTGCGACTTCGGATTTGGACACAAAATACACCCGCTTGCGGGCGTTGAGCGCAAAGATATCAAGCCAACTGCTGTGATTGGCGACAATGGCTCCGGGCGTTTTCATCTGGGTGCCTTCATAGCGGTGTTTGATCCCGAGGATGTAAAAGGCGCTGCGACACACAAATTGGGTGATATAGGGCGTCCATGGCCGGCGCAGCCCGAACAGCGGGCGCTCGATCAGGCGCAGAGCCAGCAAGACAACCAGCCCGCCAAACACCAAGGCGGCAAGCAACAGGCCCCGAACCACGACCCGCCCCCAGCCAAGGGGGCTGATCGGTGCGTCTTCGGCGGGGTGGTCGGATGTCCAGGTCATGTGCGGCCCCGATACAGCGCACGGCGGCGCGAGGGCATCGCCGCCGTATCCATGATCAGACACACATCGGTTGTGTTAAAGGCATGGTCCGTATAGGCCCCCTCCCCGACAACGCCACCAAGTCGCAGATAGGCCTTGATCAGCGCCGGCATCTGCATCATCGCAAGGCGGCGGTCGATCGCCTCGTCTGCCATCACCTCCATAGATTGATAGCCCGCCTCCAAAGCCCGCACCCGCAGCGCCTCCGGGGCAAGATAGCGAGACCTCAACAACGACAAGGGCAAGCCGAGTTTGACAGCATCGGTGCCATGAAAGCTGGCAACCCCGAACAGAATGTCGATCTGGCGCTCCTGAACAAACGCGGCCAGCGCTTTCCACAGATGAAACATCGCACTCCCGCCGCGGTAATCGCGGTCAAGACATGAGCGCCCCAACTCCAAGAGCCGGCGGCCCGAGCGTTTGAGCTTGCCCAGATCATATTCGCTTTCAGAGTAAAACTGACCGGCAGCCGCAGCACCCGTCTGATCAAGAAGCCGGTAGGCCCCGACAACATGGTCGGGCGCTTGTGCGTCCCGCGCCTCATCCACCAATATCAAATGATGACTGTGCACATCAAACCTGTCGCGCTCAAAGCGCTCTCCATGATCCACCAAGGCGCCGTCACTGCCAAGCTCCTGCACAAAAACACGATACCGCAAGCGCTGTGCGCCCAGAATATCGGCTTCGCTTTGGGCAAGTCTGACTGAAAATTGCGGCTCGCTCATTGGCTCTCATTTGCGCTGGCAGGTCTTGCGCTCTTTTAGTTTGCGAGGGCCACGGAGGCAAGAAGTGACACTTTTAGACGATATGTTAACCATTCCGTAACTTCTATTCGTCATCAACAACCCAGATAAGTTCGACGCGCGTTCCGTCTATCACGATTTTACCCGCTTCAGGGAAGTTCACAGTGGTTTTGCCGCCAGTGTTGGATTGCACCTGACCAATGCCCCAGTCCGGCATTTGCGGGTGGCGCACCCGTGCTCCGGGTGTCAGGATGGCGTTCAAGTCGATCATAGCGCGACACTACAGGAAGGACACCATATGGCACAAGACCCGCTCACATTGGCCAAGCTCATCGCCTCCAGGATCTGTCACGATCTGATCAGCCCCGTCGGTGCAATCGCCAATGGGATGGAGCTTATGGCCTTGTCGGGGGCCGACAAAACCCCCGAATTCGAACTTATCTCGGACTCGGTTCAAGGCGCAAATGCACGTATCAAGTTTTACCGGATCGCGCTTGGGCTCTCCTCATCCGAGCAAAAGCTCGGCCCCTCGGAAATCCGCAAGATTCTGAGCGATTTTTATAAAGACACCCGCCTCACCTGTGACTGGGACACCGATGAGGATTGCCCGCGCCCTGAGGTTCAGACTGCCTTTCTGGCGCTTCTCTGTCTTGCAACGGCCCTGCCAACGGGCGGGCAGCTTCGCGTGTCAAAAGAAAGCGGCGTCTGGACGGCTTCCGCAGCGGCAGATCTGATCCGAACCGATGATGCGCTTTGGGCCACACTCACAAGCGGAATCGCCCCGGAGACGATAAAGCCCGCCGAAGTGCAATTTGCCATGCTGCCCGAATGCACCAGCGCCCTTGCCCGGCGCCCAAGCTATCGCGTGAGCGACACGGCTTTGCAGATCACATTTTAAAGCTGTCGCAGGCGCAGTCCCTGAGGCGCAGTCCCTCAGGCGCGCACGGTGCCATTGCCCTCGACAAGATACTTAAAGCTCGTCAACTGCGCCGCGCCCACAGGCCCGCGCGCGTGCATTTTGCCCGTTGCAATGCCAATCTCGGCCCCCATGCCAAACTCGCCCCCATCGGCAAACTGCGTTGAGGCGTTGCGCATCAAGATTGCGCTGTCCAACCGCTGAAAGAACCGCGCCGCCGCCTGATCATCTTCCGTCAGGATACAATCCGTGTGGTTTGATCCGAACGCACGGATATGGGCAATCGCCTCATCAAGGCTCCCGACCGTCTTGGCCGCGATGATCATATCAAGGTATTCACAGCCCCAATCCGATGGGCTTGCCGCTGTCACACCCTCGATTTTGGCGATCTCGGTATCGCCCCGAACATCGACACCCGCTTCAAGCAGCGCCTTGATCACGCCTTGCCCGATCGTATCCATCACATCTTTATGGATGAGCAAGCATTCGGCCGCGCCACAAATCCCTGTGCGCCGTGTTTTGGCGTTCAAGATTACATTGAGTGCCTTTACGGGGTCGGCATCCTTGTCGATATAAATGTGCACAATCCCCTCAAGATGGGCAAAAACAGGCACACGGGCCTCGCGCTGAACCAGCCCGACCAGCCCCTTGCCGCCGCGCGGCACAATCACATCAATATAGTCGGTCATGGTCAGCATCTCGCTGACAGCCTCGCGGGCGCGCGTCGGCACAAGCTGGATACTCGCTTCCGGCAGGCCGGCCGCTTTCACCCCCTCCACAAGACAGGCGTGCAACGCTGTTGAGGAGTGAAAACTCTCTGATCCGCCGCGCAAGATCACTGCATTTCCGGCCTTGAGGCAGAGCGCCCCCGCATCCGCTGTGACATTGGGGCGGCTTTCATAAATCACACCGATCACCCCCAAAGGCGTGCGCACCCGGCGGATGTGAAGCCCTGTGGGGCGGTCCCATTCCTCCAGAACTTCGCCAATGGGGTCGCTCTGCTCTGCCACGGCTTTCAGCCCGGCCACAATGGCGCTGACACGCGCCACATCAAGCATCAGCCGGTCCATCATGGCCGGGCTAAGGCCCTTCTCGGCGCCATAGGCCATGTCTTTGGCATTCGCCGCGATGATCTCGTCGCGCCGCGCCCATACAGCATCGGCGGCGGCCAAAAGCGCATCACGTTTTTGATCTGATGTGGCAAAACCCAGCTCGGCCGCGGCCGCACGCGCGTTTTCCCCCATCTGCTGCATCATTTTCGCAATCTCAGTCATCGGATCATGCCCTTTCAGATGGTCAGCGCCATATCATCTCTGTGAATGAGCGCCGCGCGCCCGATATAGCCCAAAATAGCTTCGATTTCGTCGCTCTGGTGGCCTTTGATGGCGCGGGCCTCCTCGCCTGTGTAGCGCGCCAGCCCGTGGCCGAGCACAGCCCCCTGCGCATCGCAAATTTCCACAGGCTCGCCGCGCCCGAAACGCCCGCTCACCTCTGTAACCCCTGCCGGCAACAGGCTCTTGCCCTCTGCAAGCGCCTTGGCTGCCCCCGAATCCAGATAGATCCGCCCCTGTGGCTTCATCGAGGCGATCCAGCGTTTGCGCGCCGCCTGCGGGTCGCCCTCTGCAGCAAAGAGCGTATGCGCCGCGCCCTCTTCAATCGCCCTCAAAGGCTGAGACAGCGAGCCAAGCGCAATAATCATCTCGCACCCCGCGCCTGTCGCGGTTTTGGCCGCCATGAGCTTGGTTTTCATGCCACCCTTGCTCAAACCCGTGCCCGCATCTCCGGCCATCGCCTCGATTTCGGGGGTGATCTTGTCCACACGCTCAAAGCGCTTTGCGCTCGGGTCAAGCGCAGGGCTGGCCGTATATAGCCCGTCAATATCGCTCAAAAGCACCAAGAGATCGGCCCCGACTGTCACAGCAACCTGCGCCGCCAACCGGTCGTTGTCGCCATAGCGGATCTCGTCTGTCGCGACGGTGTCGTTCTCGTTGACAATCGGCACAACACCAAGGCTCAAAAGCTGCTCCAGCGTCGCGCGGGAGTTGAGATAGCGCCGCCTGTCGGCACTGTCCTCAAGTGTCACAAGCACCTGACCGGTGATGATCCCATGCGGTTGCAAGACTTCTTCATAGGCCCGCGCCAGCCGGATCTGGCCCACAGCCGCCGCGGCCTGCGACTGCTCCAGCGCCAGCTCCACAGGCGGCAGCCCAAGCACACCCCGCCCCAAAGCGATCGAGCCAGAGGAAACCAAAACAACATCTTGCCCCCGCGCCTTCATGCGCGCGACATCGCTGGCAAGGCTTACAAGCCAATCAGCCTTCAGCCCGCCCGCCGCAGGATCCACAAGAAGCGCCGAGCCGATTTTTACAACAACACGACGGGCCTCTCTCAGGGCTGCCATGGCTCCGCCTCCATGCCAAGCGCTGCCTCCGCAGCCCGCATTTCGACAATCGTTGCCCGCAAGGCGCGCAGCACATCCACCACGCCCTCGCCCGTCACACCCGACATCAGCATTAGCTTGGCGCCGGTTGCCGCTTCTACCTCGTCTTTGAGAAAGGCGCGCTCCTCGGCGTCCAGCGCGTCAATCTTGTTGAGCACGGTCACCCGCGGTTTTCCCGCCAGCTCGCCGCCATAGGCTTCCAGCTCGCCAATAATCGTCTTGTAGTCGCCAACGGGGTCACCCGAGGTGCCGTCAATCAGATGCAACAGCACAGCGCAGCGCTCGACATGGCCCAGAAAGCGCACCCCAAGCCCGACGCCCTCATGCGCGCCCTCAATCAGACCGGGGATATCCGCAATAACAAACTCAGCACCATCAACCCCGACAACACCGAGATTTGGATGGAGCGTGGTAAAGGGATAATCGGCAATTTTGGGCCGCGCATTCGAGGTTGCCGCCAGAAACGTGCTTTTGCCGGCGTTCGGCAGGCCAAGCAGGCCCGCATCGGCGATCAGCTTCAGGCGCAGCCAGATCGTGCGCTCAACGCCCTCTTGGCCCGAGTTTGCACGGCGCGGCGCTTGGTTGGTGGAGGATTTGAAATGTAGGTTGCCAAAGCCGCCGTTGCCGCCCTTGGCAATGCGCAAACGCTGGCCCAGCTCGGTCAGATCGGCAATCACGGTCTCGCCGTCTTCTTCCAGGATTTCGGTGCCCACAGGCACCCGCAAGACAACATCGTCCCCGTCCTTGCCGGTGCGTTGGCTGCCCATGCCGGCCTGGCCGTTGTTGGCAAAGAAATGCTGCTGATAGCGAAAGTCGATCAGCGTGTTCAACCCGTCGACAACCTCGACCCAGACATCGCCACCGCGCCCGCCATCGCCCCCGTCAGGGCCGCCATATTCAATAAACTTTTCACGCCGGAAGCTGATACAGCCGCCGCCGCCCGAGCCGGAGCGAATATAGACCTTTGCAAGATCAAGAAATTTCATATCGTCTCCTTAACGCCCGCTGTGGGGCGGCTCAACTGAGTTTACAGATATATGTCCATGTCGGCACATTGCCGTTGCGCGCAACACAAAATGTTTCCGCATCGCCAATATACTCAAACCCTTGGTTTGTCAGCACGCGTGCCGATGCGGGATTGTCTTGAAAAACACTCGCAAAGACCGAGTCACAGCCCTGCGGATTGGCCTCGATCAAAGCCTGAACAGCGCCCGAGGCGATTCCGGTGTTCCAAAACGCCGGCGCAACCCAATAGCCGATTTCGGATTGGTTGCGATCCATGCGAGAGAGGCTGATAAGTCCGGTGAGGCTCGGGCCGCCGTCTTTGCTGGCGTCAATCGCCCAGACATCTTCACTGCGATCCGCACTCTGGGCGCGCTTGATAAAGGCCTCCGTGTGCCCCGGCGGCAAAGGATGCGCAATGCGGCTCGTATTGCGCGCCACACGCTGATCGCCCGCATAAAGCTCAATCATCGCCTGATCCGAAGCCACAAGCGGCCTCAACTCAAATTTCTCTTTTGAAACAAGTTCTTGAGCGACACTTCTCATATGTATCATACGCTCTCCCCTTTAAAATAAAACAAGTAAAACAGAAGCCACAGTCAAAGCTGCAAGGCTCCACATAAGGTATTTTTCTTCCGGCCTCCCCGCCAGAAGGGCCGCAATCCGATCTCCGGCATAGGCCCAGACCGGATGTAGAATAAGCTGCAAGCCAAGCAGACACAGCGCGATGGTGAGCGTGGCCTCAAAGCTCGGTGTGCCAGCTTGGGTAAAACTGGTGAAGCCGGTGGTGATCATCGCCCAGGCCTTCGGATTGAGCGGATGGACCCATAGCCCGGCCAGAAATCCGGGCGCAGCGCCCTCGGCTGTGCCCACGCGCAGACGCATATTCGCAACTTTCCACGCCAGCCAGCAGATATAGGCCACACTGGCCCATTTGAGCGCTTCAAATATCCAAGGCGCCGTTTTGGCAAGCTCCATCAGACCAAAGCCGATCGGCCAGATAATGAGCTGCTTGCCAAGCGCCACACCCGCCACAAAGGGCAGCGCGGCGCGAAAGCCAAAGCGCGCGCCTGTCGCCATAAGCGCCATATTCGCCGGCCCCGGTGTGCCCACCTGAGACGCGCCAAAGACGAGAAATGCTGCCACAGAAACGCTCATTCTTGAGCTCCAAAATACGAAAAAGGGACCGGTTCTTCACCGATCCCTTGTTTGTCTTAAAACCTTAAGGTCCGGTTACTCAGCGGCCTCCGCCACCGGGAGAACCGAAATAAAGGTGCGGCC
>JAHBAM020000186.1 GCA_018500125.2 Roseobacter sp.
CACCAAGACACAGAAGACGATGCCCTCATCGGGATCAAATCCACCGCCCGCCTGTTTGGAGCACAAAGCCCTCTCTGGCTCAGCCGGTTTCTCGCCGGCACTGTGACGCTGATGGGGGTGGCAATCCTCGCCGCCATGCTCAGCAGTGCAAGCGGCCCGATTGCCTTGGTGATGGCGCTTGTCGGGGCCTGTGTGATGGGCTGGCATTTGCTCTGGCAACTCAATCATTTTGACCCCGACGATGGCGCAAAACTGGTCAAACTGTTTCGCTCCAATCGCGACGCCGGGCTGATCCCTCTGCTGTTTTTCGCCGTCGCGCTTTTAGTTTGATTGAAACCCCTGATATGACTCCTTAAGAGAGGTCGGGTAACCGCTGAAAATAGGTCTAATGCGCGTATCATCCCTTCTTATTCTTGCCGGAACTTTCGCAAGTGCCGCTTTGTTGAGCCTGATTGCCGCACGGTTTGCGGTGACGCTTGTGGAAGAAACCTCAGAATACAGCGTTCGCCAATCGCTTGATGCAAAGTCGCTCACCTGGGCCGAGGTTTACGCAGACGGGCTTCAAGTCGTGCTCACAGGCACAGCCCCCTCCGAAGCCAGCCGCTTTCTCGCCATAAGCACCGCCGGAACGGTCGTTGATGCGGCCCGTGTGATTGACGAAATGGATGTAGAGGCCCTTGCGGCCTTGGCTGCGCCGCGCTTTTCAATCGAAATATTACGCAACGAAAATGACGTCTCCCTGATCGGGTTGATCCCCGCATCGGCGGATCGGGAAGACCTTCTGAGCCGCCTTGCCCGGATCTCCAATGATGACGAAATCGCCGACCTGCTGGAAAGCGCCGATTATGACATCCCCGATGGCTGGGACAATGCCGTTGATTTCGGCCTCGAAGCACTGGAAGCCTTGCCGCGCTCGAAAATCTCCATTGATGCCCGCCGCGTGACCATAACCGCCATGGCCGAAAGCGAAGCGCGCAAGCTCAAGGTCGAAGCCCGCCTCAAGCGCGATGCGCCCTCCGGTTTGCGTGTCGGCTTTGATATTTCCTCGCCCCGCCCGGTGATCACGCCGTTTACGCTTCGGTTCCTGCAAGATGAAACAGGCCCGCGGTTTGACACCTGTTCGGCCCATACCGAAGAAGGCCGCTCCAAGATCCTCGGGGCCGCGCGCAAGGCGGGTCTTGAGGGCGAGGTAGACTGCCGTATCGGGCTTGGCGTGCCGTCGCCCCACTGGTCTGATGCTGCGGCGCAGTCGATTGCGGCGATCGCCGAACTCAACGGTGGCTCGGTCACCTTCTCGGATGCCGATATCACTCTCGTGTCTGCGCCGGGGGTTGATCAACGCGCGTTTGACCGTGTGGTTGGCGCGCTCGAAAACAGCCTGCCAGATGTCTTTGCCCTGCACGCCGTGCTGACGCCTGATCCCTCCGATCCCGGCCAAGGCCCAGCCGAATTTGTTGCGACACTCAGCCCCGAGGGGCTAGTGCAACTCAACGGGCGCCTGAACGACGAGATCGTCGCGCAAACAGCCGAAAGCTTTGCCACCGCCCGCTTTGGCAGCGCCACCGTCAGCAACCGCGCCCGCACCGATGAGACCTTGCCAAGCGAGTGGCCCTTACGGGTCCTTTCCGGCCTTGAGGCACTCTCGCTTTTGTCAAACGGTTCTGCCCGTGTCACTGCAGAGGACATCACCATCTCCGGCAACACAGGGAGCACAAGCGCCCGCTCCGACATCAGCAAGCTCTTGTCTGACAAGCTCGGCGAAGGCGCGCGGTTTTCTGTGGATGTAACCTATCTTGAGAAGCTCGACCCGATCGCCAGCCTGCTCACGCCGGAGGAATGCGAAGCCAAAATCGCCGAAATCCTGAAGCTGCGCAAAATCACATTTGAGCCGGGCAGCGACACCGTCGATGCTGCGTCGCTGGGCACTCTGGATGAAATCAGCGAGGTGCTCGGAAATTGCACCGAATTGCGGATGGAAATTGCAGGTCACACCGACAGCCAGGGCCGCGAAATCATGAACGAAGCGCTCTCCAAATCTCGTGCGCTCGCTGTGTTAAACGCGCTGCGCGACCGGCGCGTGCCGACCAGCAGTTTCACAGCTGAGGGCTATGGAGAAACCCGCCCCATCGCCACAAACGACACCGAAGAGGGGCGCGAAGCCAATCGGCGCATCGAAATCACGCTTGTGCGCCCCGAGCCTCTTGTCGAAGTGCAAACAACGCTTGAAAGCGAAGAGCAAACGGGTGCATCAGGCACCACTGATCAAGCCGCCGACGACGACGCGGCCACGAGCGAAGGGCAAGACCAATGACCAGAACAGAGTTCATCATCGCCACGGCGATCATTCTCTTTATTGCGTTCTGTATGGGATGGTTTGTGAACTGGCTGATCCACCGTTTCACGCGGGTTTCCCGTGGCGATATGGAGGAGCTTGAGAAAATGGCCCAAGAGCTGCATGAAGCCGAAGAAACCCGTGATCAGGCCATCACCTATCTTCAGCAGCGCGAAGCCGAGCTGACCAACCAGCTCTCGCAGACCGAGGCGGAACTCGCCGCCGCGATGGACGGGTTGCGCGACGCGCGCCATGAGACAGAAGAAATGCGCGCATATGTCGAGCGTATCAGCAGCGGCAACAGCTAGGGCAAGACAGGCTCCAAGCCAGCGAAGCGGGCAAAGCGCTTGAACTCGGCTTGCCATTTTTTGTCACGCTGCGCCCCCCATCGAACGCCGTCTTCGGGCCAAAGCCGGGTGATATGCAGACATCCTGCCGCGCGATCGGCACGCAGCAAGACACGCCCGACAAAACGCGCGCCCTCAAGGAGCGGGTAGACATAATACCCCCACCGGCGCTGTGATTCGGGCACGAAAATCTCGTTGCGATAAGAGAAGCCGAACAGGCGTTCGGTGCGTTTACGATCCCGTATCGCGGGGTCAAACGGGTTGAGCAGCCGCATCGCGCCACGCGGCTTTGCCAGCGTCGCCATCCGGTCTTCAAGCCCCGGCAAGGCCCAAAGCTGCGCTGTTTTTTCATCCGCTTGCGTCACGGTCACAGACAGAAGCTCTTCACGGTGGGCCGCCAGCCAGGCTTTCACTTCTGCCGCCGCGCAGCCCCCCCAGAAGCGCTGGATGTCTCCGGCGCTGCCAAAGCCCAGCCGCTCGAGCGCAGAACGGCACAACCAATCGATCTGCGCCGCATCACTGAGCCTAACCGATTGTAAATGCTTTGGAAAAACACGCTCCGCCAGATCGTAATACTTTACAAAATTCTCCCGATGCGAAGTCGCGAGTTCGCCCGCATACCACATATAGTCCAGTCCGAGCTTATGCGCGGGCCTATGCCACATGGCTTTCGGGCGCGGCGCGGCGCTGTCAAAGTCGCGTGTTGAAAGCGGGCCTTCGCAGGCAATACGGGCCTTCAGCGCGGCGCGGCCCTGTGCATCGGGCATATTTTTCCACCAGCCGGCCTGAGAAATTTTCTCGGCATGGCGCGAAAATTGTCGCCGCCACATCGGCAAAAACGGCATTGGAATGAGGCTGGCGTCATGCGTGAAGTGCTCAAAAAAATCGCGCGATTCCAAGTGCTTACCAAGATCTCCGGCGCGATAGGATGCATTGCGGGACCAGAGGATATGATCATGTGCGCGCTCGACATGGCGGATAGAATCAAGCTGCACAAAGCCCAGAGCCGCCCCAATCTGCGGGATATCAAGCGCACCCTTGGGGGCGCCCCAAAGCCCATGCTGATCGAGCCACAGCCTGCGTGCGCAGGCGTTGCTCAGGCTGAGATCGGTCATGAGGACCAGCGGGCCAGCGCGTCTTCGTCTTCGTCACGCGCCTCAACCCAAGCCGACCCGTCTTTTGTCACTTCTTTTTTCCAAAAAGGGGCGCGCGATTTCAGAAAATCCATCAAAAACTCGGCGGCCTCAAAAGCATCCTTTCGATGTCTCGCGGCGGTTGCGACCATCATGATTGTTTCGCCTGGCCGCATTTTGCCAATTCTGTGAAGGACCATGGCATCTTCCAGTGACCATTTGGTTAACGCATTATGCGCAATCTGGCGCAGGGCGGCTTCTGTCATGCCCGGATAGTGCTCGATATCCATATAATCGAGCGTGCCTTTGGTTGTGTCGCGCACAATCCCTGTGAAGGTCACAACCGCTCCTGAGGCGCTTGTCTTGTTGGCAAATGCGCCGGCCTCGGCGCCCAGATCAAACGCCTCCTGCTGAACCCGTATGTCCATTTATCCCCCTGTCATCGGAGGGAAAAAGGCCACTTCCCTGACGCCCTCCAAGGGCGCATCAAAGTCTGCAAGCGCCTGATCGAGCGCGACACGCAACGCGGAGACATCGGCAAAAGCCGCAGCATAGCGCGCTTCGCGGGCGCTCAGCTCGGCAACCAGCTCGGAGACTGTTTTTGCTTTGGTTTCAACCTCTTCCCGTGGCAGGCCGATCCGCTCGCGCACCCATGCGAAGTAAAGCACATCCATAGCTCAATCCTTTAGATGTGGCAGGGATTTGCGGAAATAATCCCACCCCGTGATCATGGTCAGTATGGCAGCCAGCCAGAGCAAAACGACACCGATCTGGCCCGCCCAATACATTCCTTCGGCCTTCCAGCGCAGGCCTTGAAGATCGTCTTCTGCGCCGGTCATAATCGCCTCAAAGAGCGCATCATCCATGCCCCATGCGGCCATAACGAGGTAATGTTCAAACACCCCTTTGGAAAACAGAACAGCGATTGCCACCATTTGGAGGGTGGTTTTCCATTTGGCGAGCTGTGTGACTTTGAGGGTGCCGGCGGTGTCGCCGAGGAACTCGCGCAGGCCCGAGACAAAGACCTCGCGGAAGAGAATAAAGGTGGCTGGCAGCACAAGCCATGGTGTCCAGCTTGTATCGGAATACCCTATGATGACCATCAAGGCGATCACGACCATCGCCTTATCGGCGATCGGATCGAGCATCGCGCCGAGCTTGGTTTCTTGCTTCCAGATCCGTGCGAGATAGCCGTCAAACCAGTCGGTAATGGCCGCGGTGACGAAGAGAACAAGCGCGAACCAATCCGCGTAAGGCCTTGCAAACGAAAAGAACATCACCGCCACCGCAGGCGCGGCGAGCAGGCGCAGGACTGTCAAAATATTAGGCACATTCCAAATCATAATGAGGCCCTTTTAGCCCGTTTAGGGGCGAGGGAAAAGCGTCAATCTACGCTGTGGGGCCGCCTATAGGGCAAGCTGTGCATAGAGCAGTATGGACAGCAAAGACCGCGCGCTGACCTTTGGCCTTGTTAACTATTGCACGCCAGGATGACGGCTCTTTTCGCATAAGGACACCCCATGCCACGGATGACAAAAGACAGAGCCCGCCTCACCCTCTTTGAAGAGCTGAAAACCTTGCAGGACGATCTGCGCAACGATTGGATAAACCGCTCCCTGCCCAAGGACTGGAACGGCTCTATCAGCGCCTTCGGGTATAGCGGGCAAAAAGAAAAGATCTCGATCAGGCTTGATACGGATATGCTCAGATGGTTTCGAAGCCTCGGGCCGGGCTATCAGGCCAAAATGAACACCGTGCTTCGGATCTACTGGACGGCGCTTATCTCGGGAATGGTGCGGGCGCATTATGACGACCAAAGAGTCACCCCGTTGTTTGAAGAAATGATCCTGCGCAAAGCCGAGTTGTCGCAGCGTGAGCGCGAGGCGCGCGCCAGCCAAACCGATAAAGAGCCGCCTCTTGACTGAGGGGCGCGTCTAGCCTTTTTCGTGGAAGAAATCATAGATTGTTTCGGCCATCGTATCCGAAATCCCGTCCACGGCCTTGAGATCGGCAAGGGCGGCACGGCTGACGGCTTTGGCGCTCCCGAAATGTGTGAGCAAGGCGCGTTTGCGCGTCGCGCCGACCCCTGGCACATCATCCAGCGGCGTCGCGCTGATGGCCTTGGAGCGCTTGGCACGGTGGGTTCCGATGGCAAACCTGTGGGCCTCGTCGCGCATCCGTTGCACAAAGTATAGCACAGGGTCATTGTGGCGGAGCGCAAAGGGCGGCTTGCCCGTGCGGTAGAATTCTTCCTTGCCTGCGTCGCGGTCTACGCCTTTGGCAACGCCCACCATCGGGATATCGGACACGCCCATTTTGTCCATGATCGCACGCACGGCAGAGACCTGTCCGATCCCGCCATCAATCAGCAGCAGATCGGGCCAGAGGCCTTCTTTTTTGAGCGGGTCATCCTTGATCAGACGTTTGAAGCGGCGCTCGAGCACTTCTTTCATCATGCCAAAGTCGTCTCCGGGGGTCAGCTCATTTCCTTTGATGTTGAACTTGCGGTAGTGGTTTTTCATAAACCCGTCCGGCCCTGCGACAATCATCGCGCCCACGGCGTGCGCGCCCTGAATGTGAGAGTTGTCATAAACCTCGATCCGCTGGGGCGGCGCGGAGAGCGAAAAGGCCTCGGCCAAGCCGCTCAGAAGCTTGGCTTGGGTGGCTGTTTCTGCGCTCTTGCGGGCCAGACTTTGCTGGGCGTTGCGCAGCGCAAACTCGATCAGCTCGGCTTTTTCGCCACGCTGCGGAAGCAGGATTTCAACTTTGCGCTGCGCCTTTTCACTCAGCGCTTTTGCCATCAGCTCGGTGTTTTCGATCGGATGGGAGAGCAGAAGCTGGCGCGGCGGCTCCTTGCCGTCATAAAACTGGCCAATGAAGGCTTCGAGCACTTCCGGAGCCTCGATCTCCTCGCTGCCGACGCGGGGGTAAAAGTCGCGATTGCCCCAATTCTGATTGGCGCGAATAAAGAAGACCTGCACACAGGCTTGGCCCTTGTCCATATGCAGCGCGATCACGTCGGCCTCGGCGGTGCCACGCGGGTTGATGCCTTGGGTGCTCTGCACTTGGGTCAGCGCTTTGATCCGGTCGCGCAGCGCCGCGGCCTTTTCAAACTCCATCGCATCGGAGGCTTTTTGCATATCCGATGCCAGCTTTTCCTGAAGGTCGGTCGAGCGGCCAGAAAGATAGCGCTCGGCGTCGCGGACGTGATCGCGATATTCATCTGCCGTGACCTTGCCCACACACGGCCCCGCGCAGCGCTTGATCTGATATTGCAGGCAAGGGCGCGTGCGGCCCTCAAACTCGCTGTCAGAGCAATTGCGCAGCAAAAACACGCGCTGAAGCTGCGCCAGAGAGCGCGTCACCGCCCCCGCAGAGGCGAAGGGGCCGTAATAGTGGCCCTTTTCCTTTTTGGCGCCCCTGTGTTTTTTGATCATCGGGAAGGCGTGATCTGTCACGAGGATATTGGGAAAGCTTTTATCGTCGCGCAGCAAGACGTTATACTTTGGCTTGAGCTGTTTGATCAGGTTTTGCTCAAGCAGCAGGGCTTCTGTTTCGGTCTTGGTGGTGAGGAACATCATCGTCACGGTTTCGGAGATCATCCGCGCGATACGCCCTGAATGCCCGGTCGGTCGGGCATAACTAGACACGCGCGCTTTGAGGTTGCGCGCCTTGCCGACATAGAGCACCCGCGCCTGCTCATCGAGCATACGATAGACCCCCGGCGCGCCTGTGAGGGTCTTCACATAATCGGCAATCACCCTATGCCCTTTCGGGGCGGTCTCGCGGTCTGTCTCGGTCATGACGGCTGTGTCTCGATTCGCCTGTTGGCTGCAATGTTACCCCGACGGGAGCAAGAGGAAAGCTCTCCCCGATTCCTGTGGATAAGTCTGAGCATAACCAAAGGCGAAGTGGAATTTTTCTTTATTTTTAACCAGTTTGATTGAATTGCCTAAAAAATAGGCACTTCTGTAAGTGCTTGATTTTGAGTGGTATTTTTATGGGGGCATGGCAAGGCTTTGGTTTTATTAAGTTTTTGTAAACCATTTGTGACCTGTATTGTGCCCCCGTGCAAAACTTCTGGTGCTGATCCGCACATCCGATCTATTCGACCCCGAGGACATCGGGCGTTTGCCATGCAAGATGTTGGCCGCCATCGACGCAGAGAAGCTGCCCTGTCACGGCGGGCGCATCCAGAAAATACCCCAGCGCGGCCGTGATATCGGCCGGGTTGGCGCCCCGTTGCAGCACGGTGTTCTCGCGCTGGCGCGCGAAATGGCTCTCGCTTTGGCGGCTCCCTTGAAGGGTGGGGCCAGGCCCGATCGCATTGACCCGGATTGCGGGGGCGAGGCCTTGGGCGGCTGTCTGGGTCAGCGCCCACAGCCCCATCTTGGCAATGGTATAGGTGCTGAATTCGGGGGTGAGCTTGCGCAGCCGTTGATCGACCATATTGACCACGAGCGCCGTGGCGCGCGGCTCGCCGTTTGCGTCTCTTGCTGCCTCGGGCGCTTGGGCTGCGAAGGCCTGCATCAAGACAAAAGGCGCGCGCAGATTGGAGCCGATATGGCGCTCCCAACTTTGGCGGGTTGCGGTTTGAAGCGTGTCATATTCAAAGATCGACGCGTTGTTGACAAGGCAGGTGAGCGGCTGGCCCAAGGCCTCTGTGGCACGCGCCACGAGAGTTTCTGTCGCATCTTCCTGAAGCAGATCCGCCTGCAAAGCCACAGCCTGCGCCCCCTGTGCCGCCAGCTCCTCAACCAGAGCATCCGCCGCTGCGGATGAGCTGTTGTAATGGATGGCCACAGCATAGCCGCGCTGCGCCAGATAGCGCGTCATGGCCGCGCCGAGCCGCTGGGCGCCGCCTGTGATGAGAGCCGCCCCGCTCATGCGAGCACCACGGCGCTGATATAGGCCAGATACAGCCCGACAAGCAAAACCCCCCAGCCGCGCGTGATATCGCGCTTGAGGAATACAAAGGGGATGAGCAGCAAGGAGGAGGCCAGCATCACCCAGAGGTCAAACCGCAGGAACTGCGGATCAACCGGGATATCGCCAAGCAGCGCGGTGATCCCGATAATCGCCAGCAGATTGAACATATTGGAGCCGATGACATTGCCCAAAGCCACATCGGCCTGACGGCGCAGCGCGGCCATAACCGTTGTGGCGAGTTCGGGCAACGAGGTTCCCAGAGCCACAAGCGTCAGGCCGATCACTGTTTCGGTGACGCCGAAATCGCGGGCGATATTCACCGAGCTGTCGACGAGGATATCGGCTCCGAGCGGCAGGCCGATCAGGCCCAGCAGAAGAAAGACCATGATCTTCCACCATGGCAATTCCGGGTCAGCGCCCTCGACCTCTTCCAGATCGTCGCGCTCCAGCGCGGCTTCGGCGGCGCGGGCATCACGGCGATGGTTGCGGGCGTGCAGGAAGCTGTCGGTGAGCACCAGAGCCAGTGCTGCGAGAAGCACAAGCCCGGCCCAGACATCAAACACGCCCCGAAACGCCAGCGCGATGAAAAGCAAGGTGCTGGCGAGCATATAGATATAGTTTTTGCGGGTGTTGCACTCGGATGTGTGCATGGCGGCCAGAAAAGCCGGAAAGCCCAGAACCATCAGGATATTTGCGGTATTGGAGCCGACGACATTGCCCATAGCAATGTCAGGCGCATTGTCTGCAACGGCCTTGATGGCGATGAGCAGTTCGGGGGCGGATGTGCCAAAGGCAACAATCGTCAGGGACACCACAAGCGCCGGGATTCCCATGCGCAGGGCAAGATTGACGGCGCCGCGGACAAGACTGTCTCCCGCCAGAAGCAATATCAACAGACCAAGAGCGGCGAGCAGCCAATCCATGCGTTACCCTTTTGTTTTGCAGGGGCATGGCCCCTTGCCGATCCGAAAGCGCTTGCACTTGGGGCAGCGCTTGTCGGTGATTGATTTGACTCCAGGCACCTGAAGCTTGCCGAACATAGCCAAGACACCCATGGCGACCAGAAAAAGTGTGACGATCTTGAATATCATGCGCTCATAGTCCGAAGCGGGCAAACTGCGCCCGTTCCTCCAGAGCGGCCACCCCGTCCTCAAGGACCTGCGCGCCAAACCGCGAGAGCAGCGGCTTTTTACGGCCATACCGGATCAAGCGGACCTTTTCACCATAAAGCTCTTTGAGCTTTGGCTCGACATGGCCGATCCCGTCAATCAGGCCCAATTCCAGCGCCCGGCCCGCGAGCCAGAATTCGCCTGTGAACAGCTCTGCCGTGTCATCAAGCTTGCCCGCCCGCCGGGTCTGAACATGGGCGATAAAGAGCGTGTGCAGCTCTGACAAAAGCCCTTTGAGGCGCGTCACATCTGCCGGTTTTTCCTTTTGAAAAGGGTCCAGCGTCGATTTGGACTTCCCGGCGGTGTAAACCCGCCGCTCTATGCCCTGCCGTGCGAGCAGCTCATGCGCGCCAAAGCCCGCCGAAATCACCCCGATCGAGCCAATGATGCTGCCGCCGTCGGCCCAGATGTCATCAGCCGCCGCCGCGAGCCAGTAGCCGCCCGAGGCCGCCACATCTTCGACAAAGGCGTGAACCGGGATCTGCTTTTCATCTGCCAGTCTGCGAATGCGCGAGGCGATCAGCGCGGACTGGACAGGCGAGCCGCCCGGCGAATTGAGGATCAGCGCGACCGCCTTGGGCTTGCCTTTGCGAAAGGCCCGTTCGATCAGCGGCGCAAGCGCCTCGTCAGACAGGCTGCCGCGGGTGCCTGCGGCAATGCTTCCGGCGAGCCGGATCACGGCCACGCGAGGCTGTTTCTTAAAGAAGGGCAATTTCAATCTCATACCTGCCCATGTAAAGCCGTGGGAGGGGCGAAACAAGGTCGCGCCGGTTCTGATCGGAAAAGTTTTTGGCACTGCGCCTGCATCTTCTGCCCCCCCTGTTCTCTTATGGCTTCAGCCGGTAGCCCGACTTGAAAATCCACCCGATGATGAGCAGGCAGGCCCCGGTGAAGCCCGCGATCGCCAACAGAGACACGCCGATTGGCACATCGGCGGCGCCATAAAACGACCAGCGGAAGCCCGAGATCAGATAGACCACAGGGTTAAACAGCGACACGGTTTGCCAGACGGCGGGCAACATCGTGATCGAGTAGAATGCCCCGCCAAGGAAGATCAGCGGCGTGAGCACGAGCAAGGGGATGAGCTGGAGCTGTTCAAAATTGCCGGCCCATATCCCGATAATGAAGCCAAACAGCGCGAAGCTGAGGCAGGTCAGCAGCAAAAACGCGAGCATCGCCATGGGATGGGCGATTTGCAGCTCGATGAAAAAGGAGGCTGTCGCCAGGATCACCAGCCCGATGAACAGCGCCTTGGTTGCGGCGGCCCCGACATAGCCCAGCACAATCTCAAGGAAGTTGACCGGCGCCGACAACAGCTCGTAAATTGTTCCGGTGAATTTGGGGAAATAGATCCCGAAACTCGCATTGGAGATAGATTGTGTCATCACCGACAGCATAATCAGGCCGGGCACGATAAAGGCGGCATAGCTGACGCCCTCGACCTGTTGAATTCGGCTGCCAATCGCGGCTCCGAAGACAACGAAATAGAGCGATGTGGAAATCACCGGCGAGATGAAACTTTGCACAAAGGTGCGAAAGAAGCGGAGCATTTCGGCCCGGTAGATTGTCAATACAGCAGACCAGTTCATGCCGCGTCCTCCTTTGGGGGTTCGCGGGTCAGGCCCACAAAGATATCTTCAAGACTGGATTGTGTCGTTTTGAGATCAGCAAGTTTAAGCCCGGCGCGCGCCAGATCGGCCAGCAGCGCTGTGATCCCGGTCGCCTCGCCTTTGGTGTCATAGCTGTAAACGAGCGTTGCGCCCTCATCGGCCAGCACAAGCCCATATCCGGCCAGCATATCCGGCAGGGTTGTGACCGGCGCGCGCAAGGAAATCCGCAGCTCTTTGCGGCCCATCCGTTCCATCAGCGCGGTCTTGTCCTCAACCAGCAGAAGCGCGCCTTTGTTGATGACACCGATACGATCCGCAATCGCCTCGGCCTCTTCGATATAATGTGTGGTCAGAATGATGGTGACACCATCGGCCTTGAGCTTGGCAACGATCTCCCACATATCCCGGCGCAGCTCGACATCGACGCCGGCGGTCGGCTCGTCCAGAAACAGAACCCGCGGCTCATGTGCCAGCGCCTTGGCGATGAGCACGCGGCGTTTCATACCGCCAGACAGCTGCATCGTGCGGTTGTCGCGCTTGTCCCAGAGCGAGAGTTGCTTGAGGATGCCTTCGATCTTGGCGTCATCCCGCTTGAGGCCAAACAGCCCGCGCGAAAAGCGCACCGCATCCAGCACCTTGGTGAAAGGATCGAGCGCAATTTCTTGCGGCACAAGGCCGACAAGCCGTCGGGCTTTGCGATAGTCGGTGACACTATCATGGCCCCCGATCCGCGCCTGCCCTGCGGTTGGCGAGACGAGACCGCACAGCACAGA
The DNA here is from genome assembly GCA_018500125.2 of Roseobacter sp. GTDB lineage: Bacteria > Pseudomonadota > Alphaproteobacteria > Rhodobacterales > Rhodobacteraceae > Lentibacter. The sequence continues at coordinate 12,294 of JAHBAM020000186.1, forward strand.
AATGAGCGTCGTCTTGCCTGCGCCATTGGGACCGAGCAGCGCAAGGATTTCGCCTTCGCCAATCTCTAGGCTCACGCCCTTGAGCGCCTGAAACCCGCCATCATAGGTTTTTTGCAGATCGTCGATTTCGACTATGGCCATGCCCTGCCCTCCTCTTCGCGTGGCGACCCTACCTGCCAGCTCCGGCAAGTGAAACCTCCAAAGCATCTTTGTCGCAAAACGGCGCGCGCTGTCGCTTCGGCTCTGTTAACAGGTTATGCAAAGGACAGGGTATGAGCGAAGTTATGAACCGCCCCGCTGTGGGCATTTTATTTGTGATCGCGGGAATACTGGCGATCAGTGTCAACGACTTGCTGATCAAGCTTCTGTCGGGGGGCTACCCTCTGCACGAGATGGTGTTTATCCGCTCAGGGATCGGGATTTGCTTCAGTCTTGTTCTGGTTCAGCTGGAGGGCGGCTGGCGCATTCTCAAGACCAAAACGCCGGGGTTGCACCTCTTGCGCGGCGGGTTTGTTGTTGTGTCAAACCTCAGCTATTTCGCTGCGCTGGCGGTCTTGCCTTTGGCGGATGCAACGGCCCTGTTTTTTGTGGCGCCCTTGATGATCACTGTTTTGTCGATCCCTATTTTGGGCGAAAAAGTCGGGCCTTGGCGTCTGGGGGCCGTTGTTGTCGGCTTTGGCGGGGTGATCTTGATGATGCAGGCGTGGCGCGGTGCGAGCGCGCCTTCGGATGTGCATTGGCTGATCCTTGTTTTGCCGATGTTTTCTGCCCTGACCTATGCGCTCAACCAGTTGATGACCCGCAAACTGGGCGTGGCCAGCAAGGCCAGCGCCATGGCGGTTTATATTCAGGGTCTGTTTATTGTCGTCTCGCTCGGTTTTTTCGTGGTGGCAGGCGATGGCCGCTTTGCCCAAGGCGCCACCAATGAAAGCGTGATCTTTTTGTTGCGGGCCTGGGTCTGGCCCGAAGGCAGCGACCGTTGGCTCTTTCTCGGGCTTGGACTCAATTCGGCAATCATCGGCTATTGCTTGGGGCAGGCCTATCGTCTTGCCAGCGCGGCCACAGTTGCGCCGTTTGAATATCTTGGCCTGCCGCTGGCGGTTTTCTGGGGCTGGGTGTTCTGGGCCGAATTCCCCGCGCCCCTGGTTCTGGCGGGGATCGCATTGATCATGGGATCGGGGCTGTTTGTCTTTGTGCGCGAACGCATCAAGAGCCGCCCGATGATCAAGAAACGTGTGAACCGCCGGTATTAGCGGTTGCTTTTGGGCAGAGGCGCGTTGGCTGTCCAGTCCCATGTGCCCTCGTCGCGGTCCTGCACCGCTTGCTTCCATGTCTCGCTTTCGGCACGCGCCTTGAAGTTCAGCCCCTCGGGGCTGTGGCGGGTGATGCCGTCAAAGACGGTGGCGAGCCGCTGGGTGGCATTGAGCGTGGCCTCCATCGGCTGGTTGATCATCATCTTCTGCATGGCGAGCTGGTTGACGGGAACGGAGGCCATGCGCGCGGCGAGCGCCTCGACCTCATCATCCAGCTCCGCCTCCGGCACGGCCTTGAGCACAAGGCCCATCTCGGCCGCCTCGGCGCCTGTGATCTTGTCACCCGTGAACAGCATCCGCTTGGCCTTTTCCGGCCCCAAGCGGTAGACCCACATCGCCGTTGTCGGACAGCCCCAAACACGGGCCGGCATATAGCCGATCTGGGCGTTTTCGCCCATCACCACGATGTCAGAGCAAAGCGCGATATCAGAGCCGCCCGCAACAGCAAAGCCATGCACCTTGCAGATCACAGGCTTGAGGCAGCGAAACAGCGACATGATCTTCTGGGTATTGCCCCACATGAACTGATAATCCTGGATCGGATCCCATGGCATATCCTGCGTGACATTATTGCTGCCGTTTTGCTCGGCATAATACGTCAGATCATAGCCCGCACAGAAAGCCTTGCCCGCGCCTGACAGCAGGATCACGTGCACCCCCGCGTCAGTCTCGGCGCGCGCCACAGCTTCGGCGAGACCTGTCGGAACATCGTCGTCGATGGCGTTCATCACTTCGGGGCGGTTGAGCGTGATGCGGGCGATGCGCCCGTCTTTCTCATAGAGGACTTTGGACATATGCTTTCTCCCTTTTCAGGAGAGCAAAGCAGCCCCAGAGCCTCTAGGCAAGTCCGACGGGACGTCTCAGTCGGGGACGTTGTCGATCCCGCTGCCGCCCCAAGGGTGGCAGCGCAAGATACGGCGGATCATGAGGTAGGTGCCCTTGATGCCACCGTGCTTTTGCAGGGCTTCCATGCCGTAGGCCGAGCAGGTCGGATGATAGCGGCAGCCATGGCCGACCCAAGGGCTAAACACGAGACGATAAAAGCGCACAGGCAACGAAACAACAAAAGCCAGAGGAGTCATGCGCCATGCACCTTTTTCAGCGCATAGGCCAGATCGCCTTTGAGCGCCTCAAAGTTGCGCTCTGCGGTGCTCTCGTGACGCCCGATCAAAACATAATCATAGCCGGCGCGCCCCAGATCCGGCAGCACAAGCCGCGCAGCCTCGCGCAGGCGGCGCTTGGCACGGTTGCGCGCCACGGCATTGCCAACCTTCTTGGAGCAGGTAAACCCGACCCGCATCGGCGCGTCATCGCCCCGTGCCAGACCCTGAAGCATCAGACCCTTTGTGCCGCATTTTTGAGCGCGGGCGGCGGCCAGAAACTCGGAGCGTTTCTTCAATATTTCGATAGGGGCTACCATGAGAGGCTTTTCATACCATCGCGGGAGGAAAACAAGTTAAAACCGCCTGAGACACTCCCAAGCGGTTTTATATTTCTTTCGCAATCCGTTGCCCCGACAGGAGCAAGGCCAGCTTACGCGCTCAGCGACTTGCGGCCACGTGCACGACGTGCATTGAGGATTTTGCGGCCCGCTTTTGTGGCCATGCGTGAGCGAAAACCATGGCGCCGCTTGCGCACGAGGTTGCTTGGTTGGTAGGTGCGCTTCATCGCTCCGTCTCCGATTTATAAG
>JAHBAM020000203.1 GCA_018500125.2 Roseobacter sp.
CGGCCTCGGCGGCAACACCGACGGCGAAGATGCGCTCTACGATACAGCCGTCGCCATCGTGATCAAGGATCGCAAGTGCTCCACGTCCTACATCCAGCGCAAGCTGTCCATCGGCTACAACAAAGCCGCCAAGCTCGTCGAACAAATGGAAGACGAAGGCATCATCTCCGGCGCAAACCACGTCGGCAAGCGCGAGATCCTCGTGCCCGAGCAGCACTAGGCGGGTTTTCGCCCTTCATCTCTAAAAAACACCAGTTTGTTATCGCTTAACAACTGGTGTTTTCCTATTTTACCCCCAAGTCATTGATGCACCAAAGCAGCTGACCTTTTAGGGACTGATTATGAAGCTCAAACACATCTTTCTCGCGCCCGTTCTGGCCCTCGCCCTCGCTGCGCCCGCGCAGGCCGAAAAACTGTCGCTCGACGCGCTCTCGCAGTATTTCAACGCTCTGAAAACGGCCAAAGGCGCCTTCACCCAGATCAACGACGATGGCACAATCGCGACAGGCACACTCTATATCAAACGCCCCGGCAAGATCCGCTTTGAGTATAACCCGCCCGAGACAACGCTGGTGCTCGCCAGCTCCAACACCTTGGCAATTTTCGACCCCAAGACAAACCAAGGCCCCGAGAGCTACCCCTTGGGCAAAACCCCTCTCGCGATCATTCTGGCCCGCACGGTCGACCTGTCGAGCGCAAATATGGTCACCGGCCATAGCTACGACGGCACCGCCACAGTGATCACCGCACAAGACCCTGCGCACCCCGAATACGGCAGCATCGAACTGAAGTTCACAAGCGCCCCGGTCGAGCTGCGCCAATGGGTGATCAACAACGATAGCGGCGCCCGCACAACAATGGTGCTCGGCGCGCTCACCAAAGGCGGCAGCTTGCCAAACAGCCTGTTTGATATCGCCGCCAATACAAGCAAACGCAGCGGCCGCTAAAGCCCGCCTCGCCTAGCGCAAGCGGCGGCAGCCCGACAGCTGGGCACGATACATCTGCGAGCGCTCCCCGACTTCGCCCGCAACCCGCATCAGCCAGGCTTTCTGGCGGTAGGTCCCCCGCGCAAAGCCCGTGTGCCCGTCATGATAGGCAAGATACTGGTTGCGCGCATCGCCCAGCGAAATGCCGTTCCGCTCGCGGCTGATGTTCATATAATAGCCCATGAAATCGCTCGCATCGCGAATATCATTGCGCCGCGCCATGCGCTTGCCCTCTTTGCGCTGATATTCTTTCCAGGTCGCATCCAGCGCCTGTGAATAGCCAAAAGCGCTCGACTGACGCCCCATCGGTATCACCCCGAGCGCATATCGAAACGGCGTGCGCGCATCCGATTTGAATTTGCTCTCCTGATAGATAATCGCCATCTGCACATGAACAGGCACGCCCCATTTGCGCTCAGTCGCCTTGAACGCCCTGTAATAGCTTGGCCGCTCTTTCAAAATGGCACAGGCATTGTCAAGCTGCCGGGGCGCGCTCGTTCCAGGCCCGCGGCCACAGGCCGCCAGCGTTGCCACTATCAAAAATGCGCAAAGGATTCTGCTCATCTGCCCCTCGCTTGTCGTGTTTTTCCAATCATAGCCCATCGCGGTCAAAATCTAAATCAAATTTCTGTGCCCCGAGCGCTTTTCCGCAGACCCGGCAGGCGCAAAACAGCCGACTGTTGGTCAGCGCGTCACAGAGTGTTTCCAGCATTTTCAAGCTCAAAAATAGACAAGCCCCCATTGAAAGCGTTAAGCTGCTCGGATAGGGGCTAATCTATGATGATACGCAAACGTGCCAAATACCACCTCGGGCAAGTTGTCCGCCACAAAAAGCACCCGTTCCGCGGCGTGGTCTTTGACGTGGACCCGCAATTCGCAAACACCGATGAATGGTATGAAGCCATCCCCGAAGACAGCCGCCCCCAAAAAGAGCAGCCCTTCTACCATCTCCTCGCCGAAAACGATCAAAGCTACTATGTCGCTTATGTCTCCGAGCAAAATCTCGTCGCAGACTACTCAGGCGAACCCGTCGATCACCCCGACATCCCCGATCTCTTCGGCCCCTTTCAGGACGGCCAATATCCGCTCCAATTCCAGCTCAACTAAACCAAAGCTCCCAAGCCGAGGCACACAGGCCCGCGCCCGCTTTCCTTTTTCTTTCCAAAAATATCCCAGGGGGCGCGGGGGACAGCGTCCCCCGCACCGGTCGGACTGTGCGCAGCACAGTCCGAAACCCATAGACCCCGGCTCACGCCCTTGGCGCGGAGCTTTACGCCACAGGCCGCCCGTCCGTCTTCCAGGCGCCAAAGCCACCGTCCATTTCCGCCACATTCTCGGCCCCCATGTCCTGTAAGGCCTTCGCCGCCAAAGCCGACCGCCATGCCCCGGCACAAAACAGGATAATCTTTTTGTCGGTGGCAAAAGCCTCTTTGTGATAGGGGCTGGCCGGATCAAACCAAAACTCGAGCATCCCCCGCGGCGCGTGCAACGCGCCGGGAAACCGCCCTTCGCGGTCAAGCTCGCGCGGATCACGAATATCCACAACAAGCGCCTCGCCCGCTTGCGCCAGCCGCCAGACCTCCTCGCGGCTGAGCGTTTCAATCTCGTCCTTCGCCCGCATCACAAGCTCTTTCACTGATGTCACAGCCATGCTCAATACCCCAGCGCCGCGCCGTCTTTGCGCGGATCAGAAGCCCCTTCCAAGAGGCCGTCGTCCCGAATGCGGATCGCCTGCGCGCCGCCCAGCGGTCCCTCCGGCACAACAACCTTATGACCCATCGCAACAAGCTCGGCCCGCACCGCCTCGCTATAGCCCTTCTCGACCTTCAGCGTGCCGGCCTCGGCAAAACACCGCGGCGCATCAATCGCGCTCTGCGCATCCATGCCAAAATCCGCCATATTGGTGACAAACCGCGCATGACCACAGGGCTGATACTGCCCCCCCATCACCCCAAAGGGCAGCGTCGCCCGCCCCTCTTGCGCCAGCAGTCCGGGGATAATCGTGTGCATCGGCCGCTTGCCGGCGCCATACACATTCGGGTGGGTCTCCTCCAGAGTAAAGCCGGCGCCACGGTTTTGCAGCAAAATCCCGAATTTCTCCGAGGCAATGCCCGAGCCAAACCCGTGAAAGATCGAATAGATCAGGCTCACAGCCATCCGGTCCTTATCCACGACCGTAATATAAACCGTGTCCTTATGGACCGCCTCGCTGATCGGTGCCGCAGCCGCCATGGCGCGTTTCGGATCAATCAGCCCCGCCAGCTCGGCCGCCGTCGCCATGCTGAGCATATGCTCGACGCGCTTGCTTGTGTCGGGGTCGGCAATAAAGCGGTTGCGCGCATCATAAGCGAGCTTGGTCGCCTCCGCCTCGATATGCGCCCGCTGCGCCCCAAACGGCTCCATGCTGCCAAGATCGAAATGGCTCAGGATATTGAGCAACAAATTGGCCGTCGCGCCCTGCCCGTTTGGCGGATGCTCCAGAAGGTCTGCGCCCTTATAATGGCTGCCCACCGGCTCGGTGTAAAAACTCGTCGCATCGGCAAAATCGCTCAGCTCGTGCACGCCGCCAAGCGCCTTGAGCGCCGCAACCATATCTTCGGCAACCTCGCCTTCGTAAAAGCCCTTGCGCCCCTCTTTCGCCACACGCCGGAGCGCCTCGGCCTGCGCCGGCGCGCGAAACACCTGCCCCACCTGCCCGGGCCGCCCCTCTATCATATAATGCTTCAGCCCGTGGCCCTGAAGCGCCTTGCCCGCCTCGGGCCAGTCAAAGGCCACACGCGCCGCCACGGGCACACCCTCCTCGGCATAGCGGATCGTCGGCGCCAGAATGGCGTCGATCCCCAGCTTGCCATAATCCTGCGACAGGCGGCAAAACCCGTCCATCGCCGTTGGAATCGTCACAGCTTCCGGCCCGTTCAGCGGCACAGCCCGCGCGCCCCGCGCCGTCAATGCCGCAAGATCTGCCCCCGCCGGCGCACAACCCGACCCGTTGAGCGCGCGAATAGCCCCGCCCTCGCGCTCCTGAAACAAAACAAAGCAATCGCCGCCAATTCCCGTCATCTGCGGTTCGCAAATACCAAGCAACACCGCACCGGCAATCGCCGCGTCCATGGCGTTTCCACCACGCTCCAGAATATCAACAGCAACCTTCGCCGCCAAAGGATGCGAAGTGGCACACATACCATTTTGAGCCAATACGGGCGAGCGGCCCGGAAAATGAAAATCGCGCATATCTGATCCATCCTGTTTCACGTCACAGAAAAGACTATGCGCCGCAGAGACCAATGCCAATGCAGATTCATCAGACCGAAACGTCAGAAAGATAAGACCTCGACGCCGCACACTGGGTGGGGGCTATTAACGCACGGCGCCGAGGGAAGCTATATGCAGCTACAAGCCAAGGTATGACAGGTGAATCAGGCGAATCTTCGGGCTGATTATGTCTTTTTCAAGTTTTCTGCTCCGCCAGCGGCGCCCGGGCCGGCATCGCAAATATCGGCCTGAAAGGGCATCGAAAATGTCAGCCGATTGCGCCCGTCCTTGCGCTGATAGCTCAGATCAGCGGCCAGCTTGCGCACCAGATACCAGCCAAAGCCGCCCTCCGGCAAGCTTTCGAGCGGCCCGTCAAGCTGGGGCAAGCCCCCCTGCGCAAGCGCCCCGGATGGCAAGGCACGCCCCTCATCCGTCACCCGAAAATCAAGCCACCCCGCGCGCGCAGCCGCGCTGACAAAAATCGGCCCACGGGATCCGCTGCCATAGGCGTGCTCCACGATATTGTTAAACACTTCGGCCAGCACAAGCTCGATCAAGCCCAGATCGTCCTCGGCAAGCCCGGCCCCGACCAGCCCCGCCATGAGGCTCTGCAAGGCGGCGCGCACATTGAGTTCCGAGCCGGAAAACTCAAGCTGCATCACCTCTTTGATATGTTCAGGGTCGCGCATCTTCGGCACTTCCTCAATCCGCCGTTAACCTGCCTGATAAAACTTCGGCACATCATCGACACTGCCATGAATCGTAAATATCGAATCCATCCGCGTCAGCCGAAAAACCTTGTCGACCGTCGGCGTCAGGCCGGCAAGGTCAAGCCGCCGTGCGCTCCCCATCAGCTTCATAACCGCCACAATCGCGCCAAGCCCGCTGGAATCGACAAATTGAACATCCCGCAAATCCAGAACCACATGGCTCGCCGCGCCCGTCAACGCGCGCAAGGCGTCCTTGAACTTGAGCGCCGCCGCCGCATCAATACGCGCCGCCAGAACCCTGACAATCAAGACATCCCCCGCCTCAGTGCAGCTAAATTCCATAACTCTCTCCGTTACCGTAGAAATACGCCCTTGAGGAACGAGACTAGACGGCAAACCTTTCTATTCGGTAAGGAAGACCCAACTCAGGAGGACTCCCCATGAAGAAAGTAATGATCGCAGGCGCAGCCCGCACGCCAATGGGCGGATTTCAAGGCGTTTTTGATGGCGTCCCCGCCGCCACACTCGGAGGCACAGCGATCGCGGCCGCCCTCGCCGACGCCGGCGCAACCACAGTCGACGAGCTTCTGATGGGCTGCGTTCTCCCTGCAGGCCAGGGCCAGGCCCCCGCCCGTCAAGCCGGCTTCGCAGGCGGCTTGGGCGAGGAGGTCCCCGCCACAACCATCAATAAAATGTGCGGCTCCGGGATGAAAACCACAATGATGGGCTTTGACCAGATCGCCCTTGGCACCGCAGACACCGTCATCGCCGGCGGCATGGAATCCATGTCAAACGCGCCCTATCTTCTGGAAAAAATGCGCGCGGGCGCGCGGATCGGGCACCAGAAGGTGATCGACCATATGTTCCTTGACGGGCTTGAAGACGCCTATGACAAAGGCCGCCTCATGGGCACATTCGCCGAAGACTGCGCCGAGGCCTACCAGTTCAGCCGCGCCGCCCAGGACGATTATGCCATCGGCTCGCTCAACGGCGCGCTCGAGGCGATCCGCTCGGGCGCCTTTGAGGGCGAAGTCGCCCCCGTCACCCTGACAACACGCAAGGGCGAGATCACGATCACAGAAGACGAACAGCCCGCAAAAGCGCGCCCCGAAAAAATCCCGACGCTCAAGCCTGCCTTTCGTGAGGGTGGCACCGTCACCGCCGCCAACGCCTCCTCGATCTCCGATGGCGCGGCCGCCCTCGTCCTCGCCTCCGACGAGGCTGCAAAAGCCCAAGGCCTCACTGTCCGAGCGCAGATCATCGGCCACGCCAGCCATGCCCAAGCCCCCGGATGGTTCGCCACCGCGCCAATTCCCGCGGCGCAAAAACTCCTCAAAACCATCGGCTGGTCTGTGGAAGATGTGGACCTCTGGGAAGTCAACGAAGCCTTCGCCGTGGTTCCGATGGCCTTCATGCAAGACATGGGCATTGCGCGCGACAAGATAAACGTCAACGGCGGCGCCTGCGCCCTCGGACATCCGATCGGCGCATCCGGCACACGCATCATCGTCACGCTGCTCAACGCGCTTGAAAAACGCGGCCTCAAACGCGGCGTGGCCGCAATCTGCATCGGCGGCGGCGAAGGCACAGCGATCGCAATCGAACGCGTCTAGCTCTTTTTCTTTCCAAAAATATCCCGGGGTCTGGGGCAGCGCCCCAGCTCCGCGCTCTCAAAAGGCACAGCCATGCGCGTAAACTACGACACCCTCGCCAAAACACTCCGCTCGCTCACCGCAGGCGAAACCGACACGGTTGCCCTGATGGCCACACTGGTCTGCGAGCTCCATCACGCAGACGAGCGCTTCGACTGGACAGGGTTTTACCGCGTCACAGAGCCGGATTTGCTCAAAATCGGCCCCTACCAAGGCGGCCACGGCTGCCTGCAGATTCCCTTCTCGCGCGGGGTCTGCGGCGCAGCCGCGCGCACAGGAGAGGTGCAACGGGTTGACGATGTCGAGGCCTTCGAGGGCCATATCGCTTGCGCCTCAAGCACCCGCTCTGAGCTTGTCTTGCCTGTGTTCAACGCAGAGGGCGATGTTATCGCCGTGCTCGACATCGACAGCGACCAGCCCGCCGCCTTCACCCAGGAGGATGCCGCGGCTCTGGAGAGCCTATTGGCCGAGGTTTTTGCGAACAGGTGATATCGGATTGCACTTCGTGCAATCCGACCCGTTGAGGGGGCCAGCCCCCTCAAACTCCCCCAACCCGTTTGCACAGCAGATGCGATGACCGATAGGGAGCGGGTGTTGCACCGGCTCGCATGGATATTTGGAGCAATAAAAAAGAGCGTGAAAAAACGCTTTGAAATTTCATCAGCTTGGTGCATCGTGAAAATTGTTAGGCAAATTTCACGGGATTCGGATGAACCAAGCGGCCAGCTCTTCGCAAACTCTCGGAGCCGATCTGCGCGCTTTGCGAAAAGCGCGGGGCTTGACCCTGACCGATATGGCAGAGACGCTTGGCCGGTCGGTTGGTTGGCTCAGCCAGGTTGAGCGGGATCTTTCCGAGCCTTCCATCACCGATCTGCGCCATATGGCCCGCGCGCTGGGCGTTTCTGTTTCGATGCTGTTCAGCCATGCGCCGGCGCCCACAGACGAGGCGGGCTATGTGGTGCGCACCGGGGCCCGCCGCCCCATCGGGTCGGGCGATGCGGGGCTTGTCGAAGAGCTGCTCTCGCCTGATCTCACCGATGATTTCGAGATGGTGCATTCCACTTTCGCGCCGCATTCGCGTATTGGCGAAGAGGTCACGCGCCCCACGCAGGAGGTCGGGTATCTGATTTCCGGCCGTCTTGATCTCGTCATTGGTGGCAAGCGGTTCACGATCCACCCGGGGGACAGTTTCCGCATTCGCGGCGAGCCGTTTGAGTGGATCAACCCCTATGATCAGCCCGCCGTGGCGATCTGGGTCATTGCGCCGCCGGTGTATTGACATGAGCTTTGAGGCCTGGACCCTGTTTGCACTCTTCTGGCTGGTGTTTGTCACAACGCCGGGGCCGAATGCTGTCAATTGTATCCAGTCCGGCCTGCAGCTCGGCTTTCTGCGCGCCTTGCCCGCCGTGGCGGCGATTCTCTGCCAAGCCGCGCTGTTTCTCGCGCTCTCGGGTTTTGGCGTCACCGCGCTGCTCGCGGCCTCGCCCGCGGGCTTTCTCGTGTTGAAATACGCAGGAGCCGGCTTTCTTGTCTATCTCGGGCTGCGCGCCATTCTCATGGCCCATCTGCCGATCAAGACCGGCGCACAAAACGGGCGTTCCCTGTTCTGGCGTGGCTTTCTCATCGCCACAATCAACCCCAAGTCTGTCGCCGGCTACTTGGCCGCCTTCAGCCAGTTTGTCGATCCATCCACCCCGATCGCGGCGCAGATGTGGCTGATTGTGCCCACCGCGCTCAGCCTCACAACGCTCAGCTACTGCACCTATACAGCGCTTGGCGCGGGCCTTGGCAAGCTTGCGCTCGGGGCGGTGTTCAACGCCGGGTTCCGCCGCCTGATGGGGCTTTGCTTTATCGCCTATGGCCTCGCGCTCGGCGCCACATCGGGGAGGGTCTGAGCCATGTTAGAGACGTTTCTTGCCATGGACACCGCGCTCATCCTCGCCTTCACAGGCGCCGGCGTTCTGCTCAATATCACCCCCGGCTCCGATGTGGCCTTTTCCATGGCCTCCGGTATTTCGGGCGGGCCGCGCGCCAGCGTGGCGGCGGCACTCGGGATCATGCTGGGAGGGCTGACCCATATGATGCTCGCCGTGCTTGGCATTTCGGCGGCGCTCATGGCCATTCCCCACGCCTATGACGCCATCCGCTATATCGGCGCGGCCTATCTCTTCTTGCTCGCCGTCAAGACATGGCGCGCGCCCTCCGAGCTTGCCAAGGCGCGCGGGGCCACCCGCCTCGTCTCGGCGCTCAAACGCGGCTTTCTGACAAACCTGCTTAACCCAAAGGTCGCGCTGTTTATCCTTGCGTTCCTGCCCCAGTTCACCCGCCCCGAAGCGGGCCCGATCTGGCAGCAAATCTTGATCCTCGGCCTGATCTTCAACACCTCGGGCCTGATCATCAACAGCACCTACGGCATCGCCGCAGGCTATGCAGGGCACCGCATCATCCGCATGGGCGGCACGCTCAACAAAATCACATCCATCGTCTTCGGCGGCTTAGCTGCGCGCCTCATCTGGGAGTAAACATCATGTCCGATATTCCAACAAAAGCCCGCGTGGTCGTCATCGGTGGCGGTGTTGTCGGCTGCTCGACCCTCTATCACCTCGGCCTCAAAGGCTGGACAGACTGTGTCCTCTTGGAAAAAAACGAGCTGACCGCAGGCAGCACATGGCACGCGGCGGGCAATGTGCCCACGTTTTCGACGTCATGGTCGATCATGAATATGCAGCGCTACTCGACAGAGCTTTACGCCCGCCTCGGCGCCGAGGTCGACTATCCGATGAATTACCACCAGTCAGGCTCGATCCGCCTCGCCCATACAAAGGAACGGATGCAGGAATTTGAGCGCGCCGCCTCGATGGGCCGCTATCAGGGGATCAAGATGGAAATCTGGACTCCCGAAGAAGCCAAAGAGCACTACCCCTTCCTTGAAACCCACGATCTCGCCGGCGTGCTCTATGACCCGACAGACGGCGATATCGACCCCGCCCAGCTCACCCAGGCGCTGGCCAAGGGCGCGCGCGACATGGGCCAGAAAATTCTGCGCTTTACCCCCGCCACGGGCGTCACCCAACAGGCCGACAAAAGCTGGATCGTGCACACCGAAAAAGGCGATATCGCGGCGGACTATGTGGTCAATGCTGCAGGCTACTACGCCCAGCGCGTCGGCGAGTGGTTCAAGCCCTATGGCGGGCGCACCGTTCCGATGATGGTGATGGAGCATCAATATCTGCTGACCGAACAGATCCCCGAAGTGGTCGCCTGGTCCGAAAAGCACGGCGGCAAGCTGCCGCTCATCCGGGATGTCGATGTGTCCTACTACCTGCGTCAGGAAAAAGGCGGCTACAATCTCGGCCCCTACGAGCCGAATTGCAAAGCCCATTGGGAAGGCGGCGACGCCGAAATGCCCGACGATTTTTCGTTCCAGCTCTGGCAGGAAGACCTCGACCGGATCGAGGATATCGTCACAGACGCAATGGAGCGCGTGCCGCTCATGGCAACAACCGGCATCTCAAGCGTCATCAACGGCCCGATCCCCTATGCCCCTGATGGCCTGCCGCTGATTGGCCCGATGCCGGGCGTGGACAATGCGTTTGAGGCTTGCGTCTTTACCTTCGGCATTGCCCAAGGCGGCGGTGCGGGCAAGGTCATGGCCGAGTGGATCGTCGACGGCGCAACAGAATGGGATATGTGGGCCGTCGATCCGCGCCGCTACACCGATTATACCGATCATGCCTATTGCGTTGCCAAGGGTATGGAAGTCTACGGCAACGAATACGCCATGCACTTCCCCTGGCACCGCTGGCCCGCCGCCGCCGATCGCAAGCTGTCGCCCGTGCATGACCGCGTCAAAGCGCTCGGCGGGCAGATGGGCGATTACAACGGCTGGGAGCGCGCCAACTGGTTTGCGCAGGAGGGCGATGACACCTCCGAAGAAGCGACCCATACATGGGGCCGCTCCGGCCCGTGGGAGCAGCGCATCCGCGAAGAATGCGAAGCCGTGCGCGATCATGTCGGCGTGCTCGATCTCCCCGGTTTCTCCCGCTTCAACCTTTCAGGCGCGGGCGCGGCCGAGTTTTTGCGCACTCAAATCACGGGCGCTTTGCCCAAAATCGGGCGTATGAACCTTGTCTATTTCGCGGATCCCCGCGGGCGCATCCTCACAGAGATGTCCTGCATCCGCCACGATGAAGACAGCTTTACCCTGATCACAGCCGCCACAGCCCAGTGGCACGACTACGAGCTTCTGCGCGCCCGCCTCCCCGAGGGCCTCAGCCTGACCGACCACAGCAAGGACTATGACACGCTGATCGTCACAGGCCCGAAAGCACGGGCGCTTTTTGAGCAGATCGGCACAGAGGCCGATCTCACCCTGCCATGGCTCAGCCACCAGCCCGCCAGAGTGGCAGACCAGCCCTGCGCATTGGCGCGGGTGTCCTTCGCCGGAGAGCTGGGCTGGGAGGTCCACGCCGCCAATGCGCAGATGCCGGCGATTTATGAAGCCATCCTCGCCGCCGGCGCCAAGCCCTTCGGTATGTGGGCGCTCAACTCTCTGCGCCTCGAAAAAGGCTATCGCGCGTGGAAGGGCGATCTCTCCACAGATTATTCGCTCTTTGAAGGTGGCCTTGAGCGCTTTGTAAAGCTCGACAAGCCGCAGGATTTTCCCGGCAAAGCCGCGCTCATGGCCGAAAAGCAGCAAGGCAGCCAAAAGCGCTTTGTCACCCTCACGGTCGAGGCCGGCGAGGCCGATGCGCCCTATATGTCCTGCCTCTATTCGGGCGGCGAAATTGTCGGCGAAACAACCTCGGGCGGCTGGGGCTACCGCGTGGGCAAATCCATCGCTTTGGGCATGATCAGAGCCGATCTGGCCACACCCGGCACAGAGCTGGAAGTCGAAATCTACGGCACGCGCTGTAAAGCCGTGGTGCAAGAAGACGCCCCCCTCTGGGACGCCAGCAACGCAAGACTGCGCGCATGACATATATACCGCGCCATATGAAAGGCGTCTGCCTCACGCACCACGGCGGCCCCGAGGCCCTGTCATGGCGCGAGGATATCCCCGTGCCACAGCCAGCAGAGGGGCAGGTTCTCGTGCGGGTGCGCGCGGCCGGTATCAACAATACCGACATCAACACGCGCACAGGCTGGTATTCCTCTTGTGTCAGCGGGCCAACAAACGAGGCACAGGCCCCCGCGTCGACTGATGATGGCGGCTGGGGCGGTGCGCTGTCCTTTCCACGCATCCAAGGCGGCGATTTCTGCGGCGATTCCTGCGGCGAGGTGGCGGCCCGCGGCGCCGGCACAACCCTGCCGCTTGGCACAGGTGTCACAGCGCCGCTCTGCCTTGACCGCGCCACGCCAGAGGCGCCCTCCGCCTGTATCGTGCTCGGCTCCGAAAGAGACGGCGCATTTGCGCAATACTGCCTGATGGAAGAAGCCGACCTGCATGATGTCAGCGCCTCGCCCCTGTCTGATATCGAAATAGCCGCCATCCCCTGCGCCTTTGGCACGGCCGAAGCGATGCTCGACAAGGCAGATGTGCGCGCCGGCCAGCGCATCCTGATCACAGGGGCGTCGGGCGGCGTCGGGCTGGCCGCAGTGGAGCTTGCCCGACTGCGCGGCGCAGAGGTCGTTGCCGTGACAGCCGAGGCCAAAGCCGACATCGTGCGCCGGCAAGGTGCCGCCATCACCCTGCCCCGCAGCGCAACACCCGAGGCCGACAGCTTTGATGTGGTCATTGATGTTGTGGGCGGCCCGTCATTTCCCGCCCTCATCCGCGCGCTCAAAACAGGCGGTCATTACGCCGTCGCAGGCGCAATCGCCGGGCCGATTGTGACAATGGATCTGCGCGAAGTCTACCTGCGTGACATCACCCTGCATGGCAGCACCTGTCAGCCCCCCGCAGTCTTTGAGCGCCTCGCCGGGCTGATCAATGAAGGCCGCCTCAAACCGCTGGTTTCCCGCACCTATCCCCTCCACTCCATAGGCCAGGCACAGGAAGACTTCGCCAGCAAACGGTTCGCCGGCAAACTTGTGCTGCTTCCCCCCGAGGACACCCCATGACCGACATAACCCTCCTCGACGGCTCCATCGGGCAAGAAATCGTCAAACGCTCCGGCAGCCGCGCCACCCCGCTCTGGTCCACATCCGTGATGATGGAAAAGCCCGAAGTTGTGCGCGCCGTGCACCTTGACTACTTCAAGTCCGGCGCAACCATCGCCACCATGAACAGCTATGCCGTCTGGCCCGACAGGCTCGAACGCGTCGGCCTCGCCAGCGAACCCCTGCGCCTGCTTGACATCGCCGCCGCCGAGGCCGTGGCGGCCCGCACCGCCTTTGGCTCCGGCCGTATCGCCGCCTCGCTCGGGCCTCTCGGCGCAAGCTACCGCCCCGATATCAAGATCCCTCTGAAAGACGCCGCCAAAGCCTACCGCATAAATATGGAGCGCCTCGCGCCCCATGCCGATCTCTTCCTGATCGAAACAGTCTCCTCCCTCCACGCCGCCCGCGGCGCGCTCATGGGCTGCGCAACAGCCGACAAGCCCGTCTGGCTCGCCGTCACCGTAGATGATGACGACGGAACCCGGCTGCGCTCCCAAGAATCTGTCTCTGATCTGGCCCAACTCGTCAAAGACTTCGCCCCCGCCGCCCTCCTCGTCAATTGCTCCCGCCCCGAGGCGGTCTCGGCCGCCCTTGATCTCATCGCGCCCATGGGCCTGCCCTTCGGCGCCTATGCCAACGGCTTCACAGGTATCTCGGAGGACTTCCTCAAGAGCGCCCCCACCGTCGACGCGCTGGAGCAGCGCCAGGACCTCGGACCCGAAGACTACGCAGCCTTCGCCATGTCATGGGTCGCCCAAGGCGCAACCATAGTGGGCGGCTGCTGCGAAGTCGGCCCCGCCCATATCACCGAACTCGCCCGTCACCTCAAAGCCGGAGGCCATACCATCCTCTAGTCTTTTTCTTTCCAAAAATATCCTGGGGGGTGCGGGGGGCTAGCCCCCCGCCGCACCGCCAAACCAAGCCCCACCATCCATGGAGTCACCCAAATGCCCACTCTCCCCTCCAAAGCCCGCGTCGTCATCATTGGCGGCGGCATCGTCGGATGCTCCGTCGCCTATCACCTGACAAAACTCGGCTGGAAAGACGTGGTCCTGCTCGAGCGCAAACAGCTCACCTCAGGCACAACATGGCACGCCGCAGGCCTCATCGCCCAGCTGCGCGCCACCGCCAATATGACCAAGCTGGCAAAATACTCCCAAGAGCTTTACGGCAATCTTGAAGACGAAACAGGCGTCGCCACCGGCTTCAAGCGCGTCGGCTCCATCACAGCCGCCCTCACAGGCGAGCGCCTCGAAGAGCTGCACCGCTCCGCCGCCATGGCCCGCGCCTTTGGCGTCGAGGTTGAAGAGATCAGCCCAAGCGAAATCAAGGCGCGCTACGAACACCTCAACATCGACGGCGTCACAGGCGGCGTCTACCTCCCGCTAGATGGTCAGGGCGATCCGGCCAATATCGCGCTCGCGCTGGCCAAAGGCGCGCGCCAGCGCGGCGCTCTCGTTCAGGAGCGTGTCAAAGTCACACATATTGCCAAACAGGGCCGCCGCGTCAGCTCGGTGAGCTGGCAGGGCGAAGACGGCACGTCAGGCGAGATAGAGACAGATATGATCGTCAATTGCGCCGGTATGTGGGGTCGTGAGGTCGGTCAAATGGCCGGCGTCAACGTGCCCCTCCACGCCTGTGAGCACTTCTACATCGTCTCCGAGCCGATCGCAGGTCTCACCCAGCTCCCCGTGCTGCGCGTCCCTGATGAATGCGCCTATTACAAGGAAGACGCCGGCAAGCTCATGCTCGGCGCGTTTGAGCCGCGCGCCAAGCCTTGGGGCATGGACGGGATCGCCGAGAGCTTCGAGTTTGACCAGCTGCAAGAAGACTTTGACCACTTCGAGCCGATCCTCGAAATGGCCGTCAACCGTATGCCCATGCTCGGCGAAGCCGGCATCCACACGTTTTTCAACGGCCCCGAAAGCTTCACCCCCGACAACGCCTATCACCTCGGCCTCGCCCCCGAAATGGACAACGTCTGGGTCGCCGCCGGCTTCAACTCGATCGGCATCCAGTCCGCCGGCGGCGCAGGCATGGCGCTGGCCGCATGGATGGACACAGGCGAAAAGCCCTTTGATCTCGGCGATGTCGACATCTCGCGGATGCAGCCCTTTCAGGGCAACAAACAGTACCTCTTTGAGCGCTCCAAAGAGGCCCTCGGCCTGCTCTACGCCGATCATTTTCCCTTCCGCCAGAAAGACACCGCCCGCGGTATCCGCCGCACGCCCTTTCACAACCAGCTCCTCGCCCAAGGCGCGGTCATGGGCGAAATCGCAGGCTGGGAGCGCGCCAACTGGTTTGCCAACGAGGGCCAGACGCCCGAATATGCCTACACATGGCAACGCCAGACCTGGTTTGAAAACCGCGCCGCCGAACATCGCGCCATTCGTGAAAACATCGGGATGTATGATATGTCGAGCTTCGGCAAGCTGCGCGTCGAAGGCCGCGACGCCGAAGCCTTCCTCAATCACGTCTGCGGCGCAAATATGTCTGTGCCCAGCGGCAAGATCGTCTACACCCAGTTCCTCAATGCCAAAGGCGGCATAGAGGCCGATGTCACCGTCACACGCCTGTCCGAGACAGCCTATCTCGTGGTCACCCCCGCCGCCACGCGGCTGGCCGATCAAACATGGCTGCGGCGCCATCTCGGGGCGCATCAGGCCGTGATCACAGATGTCACCGCCGGCGAAGGCGTGCTCGCCGTCATGGGGCCAAACGCGCGCGCCCTGCTGCAAGCCGTCTCGCCCAATGACTTCTCCAACGAGGCCAATCCCTTCGGCACAGCCCAAGAGATTGAGCTGGGCATGGGTCTCGCCCGCGCCCACCGCGTCTCCTATGTCGGCGAGCTGGGCTGGGAGCTATACATAGGCTCTGATATGGCCCAACACGCCTTTGAGGCGCTCTTTGACGCAGGCCAGAGCCTCGGCCTCAAACTCTGCGGTATGCACGCAATGGACAGCTGCCGCATCGAAAAGGCCTTCCGCCACTTCGGCCACGATATCACAGCCGAAGACAATGTGGTGGATGCCGGCCTCGGCTTCGCCGTCGATCTGTCCAAACCCGACTTTATCGGCAAAGCCGCCGTCGCCGCCCGCCGCGAAAGCGGTCCCAGGGCGCGCATGGTCCAGTTCCGCCTCCAAGACAGCGCGCCGCTGCTCTATCACAACGAACCGATCCTGCGCGACGGCCAGATCGTCGGCTACCTCAGCTCGGGCGGCTATGGCCACACCCTCGGCGCCGCCATCGGTCTTGGCTATGTCCCCTGCGAGGGCCAGTCCGCCGCCGATGTCCTCGCCTCAAACTATGAAATCGACGTCAAAGGCCGCCGCATCAAAGCACAGGCCTCGCTCAAGCCGATGTATGATCCCAAATCAGAGAGAGTGCGCGCCTAGTCCTTCCTCTTTCCTCAAATATCCTGGGGAGCGCGAGGGGCAAAGCCCCTCGCCCTGATCGGATTGTGCAAAGCACAATTCGACCCCGGAGCGGTGGTCACGGGGCTGGCCCTCCCCCGCAAAACAGCCTAGTCAGACGGGGAAGAGGACCAAACCATGACAGAAAACCGCGACACCCCCCAAGGCCTCGCCTTTGCGCTCACAGCCTATGTGCTCTGGGGCTTCCTGCCGCTCTATATGAAACTCCTCAGCCATATCCCCCCCGCTGAAGTCGTGGCCCACCGCGTGCTCTGGTCCCTTCCCATCGCCGCGACCCTTCTCATCCTGCTGGGCCGCACCTCCGATATCAAAACGGCTCTCACAACGCCCAAAATGCTCGCCATGGGCTGCGTCACCGCCGCGCTGATCTCGGTCAACTGGGGCTTCTATGTCTGGGCCATCACGTCGGGCCACACGCTCGACGCCGCCCTTGGCTACTATATCAACCCGCTGTTTTCGGTCTTCCTCGGCGCCGTCCTGCTCGGCGAGCGGCCAAACAGGCTACAGTTCGCCGCCCTCGCTCTGGCCTTCGCCGCGGTGGTCCTGCTCACCCTCGAGGCCGGCAAGCTGCCCTGGGTCGCCATCGCACTTTTTGTCACGTGGGGCTTTTATGCTCTGGCCAAAAAGTCGCTCCCCATCGGCCCAAATCAGGGCTTTCTGCTTGAGGTGCTTATTCTCACACCGCCCGCAATCGGCTATCTGCTCTGGCTCGGCCCGAGCGGCCATTTCCTCGCAAGCAGCTATGACACATGGCTCCTGCTCGGCTGCGGCGGCGTGACAGCGGTGCCCCTGCTGATCTACGCCAATGGCGCAAAGCTCTTGCGGCTCTCCACAATCGCCGTTTTGCAATATATCGCACCGACAATGATCTTCCTGATCGGCGTCTTTGTCTTCAAAGAGCCGTTTGACGGCGCACGGATGATTGCCTTCCCGATGATCTGGATGGCACTCGTGCTCTATTCCATCGCCATCTTCCGCAATATGCAAAGCGCGCGTAAACTGGCCCACGAAACCTCGGGCAAAACGACGACAACACCATGAGCAACACACTCCTCTCCATAGGCCACGGATACAGCGCCCGCGCCCTCGCCCGCTGCCTCGCGCCCCTCGACTGGGAAGTGTTCGGAACCACGCGTTCGCCTGAAAAGTTTGCAGCCCTCAAAGCCGAAGGCGTCACGCCCCTTCTCTTCCCCGGCGGCGATCTGACCGCGACTCTCGGCAAGGCCACACATCTTCTTGTCTCTGCCGCACCTGGCGAAAACGGCGATCCCTTTCTCGCCCGTTACGGCTCTAAACTGGCCCAACGCGCGCCAAATCTCGCCTGGGTCGGCTACCTCTCCACAACCGGCGTCTATGGCGACCATGCGGGCGGATGGGTCACCGAAGAGACCCCGCTCACCCCAAGCAGCCGCCGTGGCCTGATGCGCGTGGAGGCCGAAGAGCAATGGCGCGGCACAGGCCTGCCGCTGCATATTTTCCGCCTCGCAGGCATCTATGGTCCCCGTCGCGGGCCGTTTGAAAAAATCCGCAATGGCACAGCGCGGCGGATCCTCAAAGATGGCCAGGTCTTTTCACGCATCCATGTCGACGATATCACCCAAGTGCTCCTCGCCTCGATCACAAGCCCGAACGCGGGCGCAGCCTATAACGTCTGCGACGATCTGCCCGCGCCGCCGCAAGATGTGCTCGCCTATGCCGCCGAGCTTCTCGGCATGGCCCCGCCGCCCGAAGTGCGCTTTGAAGAGGCCGATCTCTCCCCCATGGCGCGCAGCTTTTATGGCGAGAGCAAACGCGTCGCCAATGCGCGGATCAAGGACGAACTGGGCGTCAGCCTGCTCTACCCCGACTATAAGACTGGCCTTCAGGCGGTTCTTGCCGCCGAAACGCAGAGTTAAACTTGCCTTTAACGCCCAAGCCCCTACCTAACTCTAAACCCTAGCTTTCGAGGCCGATATGTCCCTGCGCGCAACGCTCGCCAAACTCGTAGATCACCCGAGAACCGCAACGATCATCACAACCGTGATCATCTTCAACGCGATCATCCTCGGGCTGGAGACATCCCAAAGCGCCATGGCAAGCCACGGCGGGCTGATCAAAGCGCTCGACACGCTCTGCCTGACCATTTTCGTGGTTGAACTGCTGGCCAAGCTTCTCGCCCACGGCCCGCGCTTTTTCCGCTCGGGCTGGAATATCTTTGATTTCGTCATCATCGCCATTTCGCTGATCCCCGCCGGCCAGGGCTTCTCGGCCATGCGCGCGCTGCGCATCCTGCGGGTGCTGCGGGTTATTTCTGTCGCCCCCTCCCTGCGCCGTGTTGTCGAGGGGCTGATTACGGCGATGCCCGGCATGGGCTCGGTCTTTATGCTGATGGGGCTGATCTTCTACATCGGCGCCGTCATCGCGACCAAACTCTTCTCGGCGGCCTTCCCGCAGTGGTTCGGCTCGCTTGGCGCCTCGGCCTATACGCTGTTCCAGATCATGACGCTCGAAAGCTGGTCCATGGGGATCGTGCGCCCAGTGATGGAAATCTACCCCTACGCCTGGGCCTTCTTCCTACCCTTCATCCTCGTCACGACCTTCGCGGTGGTCAACCTGCTCGTCGGCCTCGTGGTCAACTCCATGCAAGACGCCCACCACACAGAAGACGTCGCCAACACCGACGCCTACCGCGACGACGTCAAAGCGCGCCTCGATGCAATTGACAAAAAGCTCGATGCTCTGGGGAGCGAACGCAAGGGTTAGGGTTTATCGCTCTGGGAAGTAGTCTTCATCAATAGAATGGACAACATACTTCGCCCGCGCTCTTACTCCAACACCATGTTGGATCATCAGCTTCGCCAAAAGCTCACCATCAATCAGAACGATTCTTTGTTGCACACGACTTATGTAATCCCGCGCTTCCCGCGAAAAGGCTGACGTCGTGACAAATACACCCTTGGTGGCGCTTTCGCCAGTAAGAGAGCCGACAAACTTCTGAATATCAGGCCGGCCCACTTTGTTTGAAGGATCATAACGTTTGGCCTGAACGTAAACAGCATCAAGCCCCAGAGCGTCTTCATTGATCACCCCGTCAATTCCGCCGTCCCCTGACTTGCCGATACTTTTTCCCATAGCGGGGTCGCCCCCGCCATAGCCCATCGCCACAAGCAGATCGACAATCAGCTGTTCAAACCGTGCAGGAGAAACAGAGAGCACCGCCTCCAGCAAATCGTTTCTCAACAGCGCTTCAATTTCGCGATGGCTCTTTGCCATCAGGTCTTCTGGAGTGGCGGTATCACTCTTGCTGTCAGGCTCTTTCACAGCGCCTATTTTGCCATTTTGCGAAATCGTAGAACGTTGCAAAAAATCCAAAAACTTGTCGTATTTCTAAAGATAATCAGCGTTTATTTCTTCAGGAGGATCTGCGAGCAAAGCCTTCCCTTCTGGTGTCAACTTATAGTGCCCTCGCTTTATCGGCTCAACCAAGCCAGCTTGTGACATATAGTTTCGCGCCCAATGCGCACGGTTTGCCAAGACGGTTTGCTTGCCACTCGGCAACAGCTCTTCAAACTCATCTTCTGAAATCGCAAACGCGCTGCGCAGCGGCTCTAGACAGCTTGGGATTGTTTCATGCCCCCGGGCGATAAGCTTCAATATAGGCAACATCAGAGACTGGTAACTCGGAACAGACATACAATAATAACCCCAAAAACCTAAGCCCGCTTCACCTGAGCCACACCCAATACATCCAGCACTTTCGCCACGATATCCTCCGCCTGTAGCCCGGCTTCGGCATACATCTCCGCGGGCGAGCCTTGGTCGATAAACCAGTCCGGCAAAACCATGGAGCGGAACTTCAGCCCCGCATCAAATGCGCCGTCTTCGGCCAAAAGCTGCGCCACATGGCTGCCAAAGCCGCCCACGGCGCCCTCTTCCAGCGTGATCAAAACCTCATGGTCGCGCGCCAGCCTCAAGATCAGCTCGCGGTCCAGCGGCTTGGCAAACCGCGCATCGGCCACGGTCGGGCTTATCCCCTTTGCCGCGAGCGTCTCGGCGGCCGTCTCGGCCTCGCCAAGCCGTGTGCCAAAGCTCAGAAGCGCAACACGGCTGCCCTGCCGCAAAACACGCCCCTTACCGATCTCAAGCGCCACACCGCGCGCCGGCAGTTCGACGCCCACACCCTCGCCGCGCGGATAGCGAAAGGCAATCGGCCCGCTGTCATGCGCCGCCGCGGTGGCGACCATATGCTTTAGCTCGGCCTCATCCGCCGCCGCCATCACAACCATATTGGGCAGGTTCGCCAGATAGGCGATGTCATAGCTCCCCGCGTGCGTCGCGCCATCGGCGCCAACAAGCCCCGCACGGTCAATCGCAAAGCGCACAGGCAGGTTCTGCAAGGCCACATCATGCACAATCTGGTCATAACCGCGCTGCAGGAATGTCGAATACATGGTGCAAAACGGCTTCATACCCCCCGCCGCCAGCGCCGCGCAAAAGGTCACGCCATGTTGCTCGGCAATGCTCACATCAAAGCAGCGGCTGGGGTAGCGCTCGGCCATCAGGTCAAGCCCCGTGCCGCTCGGCATCGCCGCTGTCACGGCGCAAATCTTGTCGTCCTCTGCCGCCAGCGCGACAAGCTCCTCGCCAAAAACGGCCGTATAGCTCGGCGCATTGCTCGGCGTTTTCACTTGCTTGCCGGTGATCACATCAAACTTCGCGGTGGCGTGGCCCTTGTCGTCGCGCGCCTCGGCGGGGGCATAGCCCTTGCCCTTCTTGGTGATCGCATGAATGAGGATCGGCCCGGTGGCGCGCGCTTTCACAGTGCGCAACAGCGGCAAGAGCTGCTCCATATCGTGCCCGTCAACCGGCCCGATATAGCTAAAGCCCAGCTCCTCAAACAGCGTGCCGCCCACGGTCATACCCTTGAGCATCTCCTTGGCCCGCTTTGCGCCCTCCTGAAAGAACGGCGGCATCAGGCTCACCGCGCCCTTGGCCGCCGCTTTGAGTTCCTGAAACGGCTCCTCGGCATAGAGCCGGTTGAGATATCCCGAAAGCGCGCCCACAGGCGGCGCAATGCTCATGTCGTTGTCGTTGAGTATAACAAACAGCCGCTTGCCCAGGTGACCCGCGTTGTTCATCGCCTCAAAGGCCATACCCGCGCTCATCGCCCCGTCGCCGATAATGGCGACCGCGTCGCCCAGCCCCTCGGGGCAGGACCCGCCCAAATCACGCGCCACAGCAAAGCCAAGCGCGGCGCTGATCGAGGTCGAGCTATGGGCCGCGCCAAAGGGGTCATAGGGGCTTTCGGAGCGCTTGGTAAACCCGCTCAATCCGCCACGCTTGCGCAGGGTGCGAATGCGGTCGCGCCGCCCCGTCAGGATCTTGTGAGGATAGCTCTGGTGGCTGACATCCCAGATAATCTTGTCTTTGGGCGCATCAAACACAGCGTGCAGCGCCACAGTCAGCTCCACCACGCCCAAACCGGCGCCCAAATGCCCGCCGGTCTCGCTCACCGCCGAAATCGTCTCGGCGCGCAGCTCTCCCGCAAGCTGGGTAAGCTCGCCGTTGCTCAGCCGCTTCATATCGGCAGGGCTGGCCACTTTATCAAGCAGCGGGGTCTTGGGCCGGTCGGTCATAATCACCCTTTCAAGGGAACACTCACTTGCGCCGCGAAATAACGAAGCGCGCCGCCTCTCGCAAGCAATCAGCATTGTCTTTATAAACAGATAAAGCCTCACAAGCCTCTTGGACAAGGCTTGCCGCCCGGCGTTTTGCCGCATCAAGCCCCAGAAGCGAAACAAATGTCGCCTTGCCCGCCTCTTCGTCCTTGCCCACGGCCTTCCCTGTCTCGGCCGCGTCGCCCTCGACATCAAGGATGTCATCCGCAATCTGGAAGGCAAGCCCGAGCCGGTCGCCATATGTCTCTAATCCAGCAGAATTCGCCCCCGCCATAACAGCCCCCGCCGTCGCCGACCAACGGATCAGCGCGCCTGTCTTGCCTGTCTGAACCGCCTTGATCTCGGCCAGCGTCAGCGGGGTCGCGCTGGTTTCGGCGGCAATATCCATCATCTGCCCGCCGACCATCCCCGCGTGCCCGCTCGCCTCGGCCAGCCCGCGCAAAAGCGCAAGCGCATGGGGCATATCCTCGCTCGCGAGCAGCTCAAAGCCCTTGGTCTGCAAAGCGTCCCCCGCCAAAACAGCAGTATGCTCGCTCCATTTCCTATGCACCGTCGGCTTGCCACGGCGCAGATCATCGTCGTCCATACACGGCAGATCATCATGGATCAGCGAATAGGCATGGATACACTCCACAGCCAGCGCCGCACGCGTCGCAGCCTCAAGGCCCTGCCCATGCAACCGCGCCGATTCGATCACAAGAAACGCGCGCAAAGCCTTGCCGCCGTCCAGCGCATAGAGCATGGCGCCCACAAGCTCCGCCTCCGCTGCCGAAGCCGGCGCGCCAAAGGCCCCCTTCGCCGCAGCCTCAACAGCCGTTTTCGCCCGCGTTAGAGCCGCTTCAAAGCCTAGTGGTTCAATCAACGTCAAGCGGCTGCGTCCCCGTCGGATTGCCCTCGCCATCCAGCGTGATCGCGGCAACTTTTTCTTCCGCGTCCTTCAGCTTGCCTTCGCAATGCTTCTTCAAAAGCGCCCCGCGCTCATAGAGCGCAATCGAGTCATCCAGCGGCACATCGCCCCGCTCGAGCTGGCCCACAACTTTCTCCAATTCGGCCATAGCCGCCTCAAAGCTCATCTCGCTTACAGGTGTCTCACTCATGCGTCTCTCCAGCTCAATTTTCCCGACCATACAGGCGCTTCGTTTAGGGTTCAATTCACAACCGCTCCCGCATATGCTCACCTTATGACAGTGGTTGAGACGAGTAACATTGAGCTTTTCCCCGAGGAGGCCCGCGCCGCTTTGGACAGGCTGGGCCATGTCGCCGCCGCAGCCCTCCAAGGCCGCAGCTTCAGTCTCGGCCCAGCGCTTCATCTCGTGCCCGCCCGCCACGCCGTTTTTCGTGGCACGCTGGAGGGCGCAGATGTGGTGTTCCGCCTCGCGCTCTCTGCTCAAGCGCAGAAAACCTCGGCAGGTGAATGGGCCGAGCTGACCCGCGTCTGGCCCTATATGTCTGCGCCGCCCCTCACGGTCCAAAAGCCGCTCTTTCACGCGCCCGACTCTGGCCTCACAATCACCGCGCTCGCCCGTGGCGAGGGGTTGCTCGCCGCGCTCTGGCAGCTTGACCCCGAGGCGCGCCACGCGCCCATCGCCCGCGCGGCGGACTGGCTGCACAAATTCACCGCGCCAAGCATCGAGACGCGCCCGCCCAATCGCCGCCCATGGCGCGTTTGGGCCGAAAAAGCCGTCGAAAAACAGCCCCACGCAAGCCTGCGCAGCGCCGAGGCGCAGGTCTTGCAAAAAATGAAAAAACTTTATCGTCAGATCGACCACCCCGAATGGCGCGTGGCCCTCGCCCATGGCGATTTTCACCTCAACAATCTGTTCTGGGATGGCCAGACCCTCACAGGAATCGACCTCGGCGCAACCAATCACGCTCCGCTTTACAAAGATATCGCCCGCGCGCTTGTCCATATGGCGCGCCGCGGTATGCTTCCTTCGGGCGCGCGGCGCTTTGGCGTTGATGCGGGGGCGATTGACACGTTCTGCGCCCGCTTTGCGCTCTCCGAGATCGAGGCAAACGGCTTTTTGCCCTATTTCATCGCCTTTGAAACCCTGATCAAAGTCGAACACCCGCAAATGCCCCAAGCGCGGCTGGATCACGCCTTGGCCATGTCCGAAGCCCTCGCAAGCGACCTCAAAGACATCACTTAGCCAGCTTCGCCTTCAGCTCGTAAAGCGCGGCCAAAGCCTCGCGCGGGGTCATTTCGTCGGGGTATATCTCGGCCAATGCCCCCTCCACAGCGCTCTCTTTTACCTTCACAGGCTGGGGCGCAGGTGCGGCACTAAACAGGGGCAAATCGTCAATAACCGCCTTTGCAGAGCCTTCCCGCTCGCCCTTCTCCAGCGCATCAAGCACAATCCGCGCCCGCGCGATCACGCTCTCGGGCAGCCCGGCCAGCTTGGCCACTTGCACCCCGTATGAGCGGTCGGCCACGCCTTTGCGCACCTCATGCAGGAAGATAATATCGCCCTCCCACTCCTTGACCATCACAGTGGCATTGGAGCAGCGCGCCAGCTTGTCGGAAAGCTGGGTCATCTCGTGATAATGCGTGGCAAAGAGCGCGCGGCATTTGTTGGCCTCGTGAAGGTGCTCCAGCGTCGCCCAGGCGATGCTGAGACCATCATAAGTTGCCGTGCCGCGCCCGATCTCGTCAAGAATCACAAGCGCGCGTTCATCCGCCTGATTGAGGATCGCCGCAGTTTCCACCATCTCGACCATAAAGGTCGAGCGCCCGCGTGCCAGATCGTCAGACGCGCCGACGCGGCTAAACAGCTGGCTCACAATCCCCACACGCGCCGCCGCCGCAGGCACATAACTGCCCATCTGCGCCAGCACAGCAATCAGTGCATTCTGACGCAGAAAGGTTGATTTACCGGCCATGTTCGGCCCGGTCAGAAGCCAGAGTTGGTCGTCTTCCGCCAGCGCACAATCATTGGGGACAAAGCTCGTGCCGCCCTGCCGCCGCAGCGCCTGTTCCACAACGGGGTGACGCCCCTGCGCAATCTCGAGCGCGCGGCTGTCGTCCACTGTCGGGCGCGCCCAGTCTTCCTCGCGCGCAATCGCCGCCAGCCCAAGCGCCACGTCAATCTCCGCGAGCGCCCCCGTGGCCGCAAAAACAGCCTCCTGCGCCTCCAGCACAGCGGCGCGCAGCGTGCCAAAAATGCGCAGCTCGATTTCTATCGCCCGCCCGCCGGCATTGAGAATGCGCGTTTCCATCTCGCTCAGCTCGGGCGTGGTAAAGCGCACCTGATTGGCCGTGGTCTGGCGGTGCTTGAAGCGCTCGTTGAGCGGCGCGCCCAGCATCTTTTCTGCATGGGTCGAAGTGACCTCGATGAAATACCCCAGCACATTGTTGTGCTTGATCTTGAGCGCGCTGATGCCCGTCTCGGCGGCATAGTCCGCCTGCATCTTGGCAATCACGCCGCGCCCCTCGTCGCGCAACGCGCGGCTGGCGTCTAGCTCTGCGTCATAGCCCGCCGCCACAAAGCCGCCATCGCGGGCAAAAAGTGGCGGCTCCGCCACCAGCGCCGCATCAAGCAAATCTGCGAGCGCCTCATGCCCCAAAAGCCTTTGGCCGGCCTCGGTCAAGAGCGCGGGCAGCGCGAGTTCGGCCATATTAGAGCCTATTTCGCCAGCTTTTTCGAGACCATTGCGAATACTCGCCAAGTCGCGCGGCCCGCCGCGGTCAAGCCCGAGCCGTGAGAGCGCGCGCTCCATATCGGGCACATGGCGCAGCCGCTCGCGCGTTTCGCTCAGAAAGCCTGTGTCAGCCAGCCCAAAGCTCACAGCCTCCAGCCGCGCCGATATTTCGGCCACATCACAAGACGGCGAGCTGACCCGCCGCTCCAAAAGCCGCGCGCCCTGCGCCGTCAGCGTGCGGTCAATCGCGCCCAGAAGCGAGCCGGCCCGCGCCCCCTGCATCGAGCGTGTCAGCTCGAGGTTGCGCCGCGTCGCTGCGTCAATCTGCATGACCCGCCCCGCCACCTCACGGATCGGCGCGGCAAGAAGCGGCAGCTTCCCTTTCTGGGTGATCTCAAGATAATCAAGCACAGCCCCCAGCGCCGAAATCTCGGCGCGGCTGAACTGCCCAAAGGCCTCCAGCGTCTCAACCGCAAAGAAATCACAAAGCCGCTTCTGCGCCCCTTCGCTGTCAAAGCTCGCCTTGCCCAGCTCGCTCACAGCGACGCCCTGCTCCTCCGCCAGCGGCGCCAGCGCGCCAAACTGCGCATCGGCAAAGACAATCTCGCTCGGCGCAAGCCGCGCCAGCTCCGGCCCGAGCCGCACACGCGATAGCTCCATCACCCGAAAATCACCTGTCGACATATCAAGCCAGGCCAGCCCCGCAGCCTCCCTGATCTCCACATAAGCCGCCAGAAAATTGTTGCGCCGCGCTTCGAGAAGGCTGTCTTCCGTCAGCGTTCCGGGCGTCACAAGCCGCACCACGTCGCGCCGCACAACCGATTTATAGCCGCGCTTTTTGGCCTCTTCGGGGCTTTCAAGCTGCTCGCAAACAGCCACACGAAAGCCCTTGCGAATAAGCGTCAGAAGATAGTTCTCCGCTGCATGATGCGGCACGCCACACATCGGGATATCGTCGCCCTCATGCTTGCCGCGCTTGGTAAGCGCAATATCCAGCGCCTCGGCCGCCGCCACCGCGTCATCAAAGAACATCTCGTAAAAGTCGCCCATGCGGTAAAACAAAAGCGCTTCGGGGTAATTCCCCTTAATTTCAAGATACTGCGCCATCATTGGCGTCACAGTTGGCTTGGCCGCGCTCAAAGTCTCATCCCCCCGAATGGTTGCGGCCAAACTAATCCGCCCGGCGCCGGCGCGAAAGCCGAAAAGTCTTAAACTGTTTGAGCGAAAGCCCGACAAAGGCTATGACAGCCTGACGCCCTCTTTAATCACCATCGAAACAGGCCCCAAATGACCAAGCAGAAGATCTCCCGCGAAGACGCCCTCGCCTTTCACCTTGAGCCAACACCTGGCAAATGGGAGGTCACGGCCACGGTCCCGATGACAACCCAGCGGGATCTGTCTCTTGCCTATTCTCCCGGCGTGGCCGTGCCCTGCGAGGATATCGCCGCCAACCCTGAGCTGGCCTATGACTACACCAACAAGGGCAATCTCGTCGCGGTGATCTCCAACGGCACAGCCGTGCTCGGCCTCGGCAATCTCGGCGCGCTCGGCTCCAAGCC
>JAHBAM020000009.1 GCA_018500125.2 Roseobacter sp.
AAAAAGCCACATCAAAAGGGAAGAACCGAGTCTTTTTCGGCGGCGGGGAGCGCCGCAAGCATCTCTTGCACGCTGAGATGTGAGACGGGGTGGACCCAATCGGGGGCGATATCGGCGAGCGGCACAAGGACAAATGCGCGCTCCGACAGCCGCGGATGGGGCAAGATGAGCTCGGCGGGGGCTTCACGACGCTGGGCTTCGGCGCCCAACCCGTGCCAGTGATCATATGTCTGGCGATCGGGTAAAACCGCGTCTGCGGCGGCCAGAAGATCGAGATCGAGGCAGCGCATCCCCCACCGCTGAACGCGCTCCCGCCCGAAATCAGCCTCAATGCGGTGTAATACCTGCAACAGCGCCCGTGGCGTCAGATCGCAGCGCAGGCGCGCCGCGGCGTTGACATAGTCTGGTCCGGCCCCGGCGGGAAAGCAGGGGGTTTGGAAAAAGCGGCTCACAGCTTCCAGCGTGAGGCCCGGCCGCGGCAGGCGCTTGAGCGCTTCGCGCAGGGTTGTTTTGGGGCCACCGAGCGCCGATGGCATATTGCCGCCGAGGGCAATCAGGTATGTTTGCGCTTTTGGCGGCACAATCGTATCCTTTTGTTGATTAGAGGCCCGTAACCGGGCTTTATAGAGTAACCAAAGTGTTTTGCCCTGCTTGCCTCACACCGATCTCTCCCGGAGCAAGCCTGCGGTTTTTAGAGG
Organism: Roseobacter sp.; assembly: GCA_018500125.2. GTDB lineage: Bacteria > Pseudomonadota > Alphaproteobacteria > Rhodobacterales > Rhodobacteraceae > Lentibacter. Next base: position 699 of record JAHBAM020000009.1, read on the forward strand.
GACTGTTTATGTTTTACAAGGATGAGCGCCTAGCGCTTTTTATTGACGGCTCAAATCTATACGCGGCCGCGAAATCGCTCGGGTTTGATATCGATTACAAGCTCTTGCGCAGCGAGTTTATGCGCCGTGGCAAGCTATTGCGCGCGTTTTACTACACGGCTTTGCTTGAGAACGACGAGTATTCGCCGATCCGCCCGCTGGTCGACTGGTTGAATTACAACGGCTTTAATATGGTGACCAAGCCGGCCAAGGAGTTTACCGACAGTCAGGGGCGGCGCAAAGTGAAGGGCAATATGGATATCGAACTTGCTGTCGATGCCATGGAGCTTGCGCCTCATGTGGATCATATCGTGATTTTCTCGGGCGATGGCGATTTTCGCCCGCTTGTGGAGAGCTTGCAGCGTCAGGGTGTGCGGGTATCTGTTGTGTCAACGATCCGAAGCCAGCCGCCAATGATTGCCGACGAGCTGCGCCGCCAAGCGGATAATTTCATTGAGCTTTTCGAGCTGAAGGATGTGATTGGCCGTCCGCCACGCGAAGACGGCACCGGCGGGGAGGAGAGCTTTGAGGATCATGAGTGATCTGAGAAGGCTTTGAGCGGGATCTGACGGGCCGGTCTGACGCGGGCGCGGGCTTGGGCCTGAGCGGCGTTTTTGTGCTTTCGGGGTCTGGACCTGAGGAGCCGCATCGCTTAGCTCAGGAGGACGAGGAGCGCGCCGATGACAAAACCACCTCTCAAAGTTATTCTTGCCGCCCCGCGCGGCTTTTGTGCGGGGGTCGACCGCGCCATCAAGATTGTCGAGCTGGCGATCGAGAAATGGGGCGCGCCTGTCTATGTGCGCCACGAGATTGTGCATAACAAATATGTGGTTGATGATTTGCGCGCCAAGGGCGCTGTTTTTGTCGAGGAGCTTGAAGACTGCCCCGATGACCGGCCTGTTATTTTCTCGGCGCATGGTGTGCCCAAGGCTGTGCCGGCCGAGGCGGCGCGCCGCGAGATGGTCTTTGTGGATGCGACCTGCCCGCTTGTCAGCAAGGTGCATATCGAGGCGGAGCGCCATCATGCGGCCGGCTTGCAGATCATTATGATCGGGCATGAGGGGCACCCCGAGACTGTGGGCACGATGGGCCAGCTGCCGGAGGGCGAGGTCTTGCTTGTGGAAACTGAGGCCGATGTGGGCGGTGTGGCGGTGCGCGACGCGGCCAAGCTTGCGTTTGTGACGCAGACCGCCTTGTCGGTGGATGATACGGCGGGGATTGTTGCGGCGCTTCAGGCGCGCTTTCCCGAGATTGTTGGGCCGCATAAGGAAGATATCTGTTACGCGACGACCAACCGGCAGGAGGCTGTCAAGGCCATGGCTGGGCGTGTCGAGGCCATGCTTGTGGTCGGTGCGCCCAATTCATCCAATTCGCAGCGGCTTGTCGAAGTCGGCTCCAATGCGGGCTGTGGCTATTCGCAGCTTGTCCAGCGGGCGGAGAACATCGACTGGCGGGCGCTTGAGGGGATCCGCTCGATCGGGATCACGGCGGGCGCATCGGCGCCCGAGTTGCTGGTGCAGGAAGTGATTGACGCTTTGGGCGCGCGCTATGCGCTTGAGATTGAGGTTCTTGAAACGGCCAAAGAGAATATCGAGTTCAAAGTGCCGCGTGTGCTGCGGATGCCCGCATGAGTGCAGATGCGCAAACCCTGTCGATTTACGATGCCAAAGCCGCGGACTATGCCAAAATCGTTGTGAGCAAAGCCGAGCACAAGAGTCTGACCGGCTTTGTGGACGATTTGCCCGAGGCGGCCTATGTGCTCGATCTGGGCTGTGGGCCGGGGCATTATGCGGCCGAGATGCTCAAGCGGGGCTGTCGGGTGGATGCGACGGATGGGTCGGCTGCCATGATCGCGCTGGCGGCGCAGGTCGAGGGGCTTAAAGCGCGGCAAGCGCTGTTTGATGATCTGGACGCGATTGATACATACGATGGCATATGGGCGAGCTTCTCCTTGCTTCATGCGCCGCGCGAAAAGCTGCCGCAGCATTTGGCGCAGATCAAGCGCGCGCTCAAGGCCGGCGGTGTGTTTCACATTGGCATGAAACTTGGAGCCGCCGAGGCGCGCGATGCGCTGGGGCGGGCCTATACCTATGTGAGCGAGCCTGAGCTTCTGGCGCTTTTGGCCGGTGCGGGCTTTGAGCCTTATGACATTCAAAAAGGAAAGGGGGTCGGCTTGTCCGGATCCATTGACGACTTTATTCTGGTGCGCGCCCATGGCTGAGCTTTTTGCCTATACCGACGGGGCGTGCTCGGGCAATCCGGGGCCGGGCGGCTGGGGGGTTTTGCTGCGCGCCATGGAGGGCGGCTCTGTCCTCAAGGAGCGCGAGTTGAAGGGCGGCGAGGCGCAGACAACGAACAACCGTATGGAGCTTCTTGCAGCGATCAACGCCTTGGAACGGCTTGAAAAACCATCGAGGCTGACTGTTGTGACCGACAGCGCCTATGTCAAAAACGGTGTGACGGGCTGGATTTTTGGCTGGAAGCGCAATGGCTGGAAAACCTCCAACAGGAAGCCGGTAAAAAACGTCGATCTCTGGCAGCGGCTGGACGCGGCGCAAGAGCGCCACAGCGTCACCTGGAAGTGGATCAAGGGCCACGCGGGCCATGCCGATAACGAACGCGCCGACGAATTGGCGCGCGCGGGGATGGCGCCGTTCAAGCCCTCGCGGAGCGGGGCATGAGCGGGCTTGCTCTGCTGGATTACGCTTCGGTGTTTATCTTTGCGCTCACCGGGGCTTTGGCCGCGTCACGGGCGCAGCTTGATCTGATCGGGTTTGCGTTTCTTGCGTCGCTGACCGCCGTGGGCGGGGGCACCTTGCGCGACATTTTGCTCGACAGAAACCCTGTGTTCTGGATCGCCCAGCCTGAGCATATCGCGATTGCCTGCGGTGCGGCGGGGCTGATTTTCTTCACGGCGCATCTGTTTGAGAGCCGTGCGCGGCTGTTGCTCTGGTTGGATGCTTTGGCGCTCGGAGTTGCGGTTGCGGCGGGTGTCGGAGTCGCTATGGCGCTCGGACATGGCGCGCCTGTGGTGCTCCTGATGGGCGTGATGACAGGGACATTCGGCGGGCTGATGCGCGATGTTGTTGCCAATGAGGTGCCGATGGTGCTCCGGCAGGGCGAGCTTTACGTTTCGGCGGCCTTTGGCGGGGCGGTTGTGGCGCTGTTGGCGGCCAGTGTTTCTGCCGCGCCACTGGTTGTGCTTGGCTCTTGTGTGGTGAGCACGGTTGTGTTGCGCGCAGGCTCTATCGCCTTTGGCTGGCGGCTGCCTGTTTACCGCGCGAGGCCGCCCAAGCTTTAGCGTTGAAAGTATTTTTGCCAGATCCATATGACGAGCAGAGCGCCCATGACCGCGCCGATCAACCCGCCGAGCATCCCCATGACGCTGAGCAGGAAACGCAGAAGAAAGCCGCCGATCAGCGCGCCTGCAATGCCTATGGCCATGGTCGTGATAATGTCGGTTTCAAGGCGCATCATGCGGGTCGCCAGAAAGCCCGCTGCCGCGCCGATAATGATCAGATAGAGCGCCATTTATCTTCTCCAATGGGTCGGAACAATCACCAATGCGCCGATCGAGGCGGCAATGGCATTGAGGCCGTGACTTTGAAAGCCCAGATTGAACATAAGGCTGATGAAGTAAAATACAAAGGCACCGCCAACGCAGATGATGATCGAGGGCAGGATGCCGTTGCGGGTGAAGCCCGAGCGCTCGCTCAGATAGCCAACGATGCCCGCGATCACCACGGTGCCGATCATGGAGGGAAACATGGCAGTGCTCCTTAGCTGAGGCGCGTTCCTTGGGGGAGTGGCGTGCCGCGGATGAACTCTGAGACATCTTGCGCCTGACTGCCCGCTTTTTGCAAGCGCAGCAGTTCTATGGCGCCTGAACCACAAGCAACATACGCTGGCGCATTGATGATCGTGCCGGCTGCGCCGCCGCCCTCAGCCAGCCGAGAGGCCAGAATTTTGAGCCTTGCGCCGTTCAGCTCGCACCAGGCGCCGGGGAAGGGCGACAGGCCGCGAATTTGGCGGTCGATCTGTGCCGAGGGCCGGGTCCAGTCGATGCGGGCTTCGTCTTTGCGGATTTTTTCGGCATAGGTGACGCCGTCATCGGGCTGAACGACGGGGGTGAGGCCGGGCAAGCTGTCGAGCGCTTGCACAATCGCCGCAGACCCAAGCGCCGAGAGACGGTCATGGAGCTGGAGCGTGGTTTCTTCGGCCCCGATCGGCGTTGCTTTGCGCAGCAGCACCGGGCCTGTATCAAGCCCTGCTTCCATCTGCATGATGCAAACGCCTGTTTCGCTGTCGCCGGCCATAATGGCGCGATGAATGGGCGCCGCACCGCGCCAGCGCGGCAGGAGGGAGGCGTGGATGTTGAGGCAGCCATAGGTTGGCGTATCCAGAATGGCCTGCGGCAAGATCAGCCCATAGGCGACGACCACGGCCACCTCGGGCGCGAGGCTGGCAAAGTCCTTTTGCGCGGCATCGGACTTGAGCGAGACGGGGTGGCGCACCTTTAGGCCCAGCTCCAGAGCGCGGGCATGAACCGCTGTGGGACGCTCCTTTTTGCCGCGTCCGGCCGGGCGCGGGGGCTGGCAATAAACGGCGGCAATCTCGTGACCCGCTGCCACCAGCGCTTCCAACACGGGGACGCTGAAGTCAGGAGACCCCATGAACACAAGTCTCATGAGAGCTTCCTTGCGCGGCGCAGGAGCATATCGCGCTTCACTTTGGAGAGCCGGTCAAAATACATCTGGCCGTTGAGGTGATCGATTTGGTGTTGAACGGAGGTGGCCCAGAGGCCGACGTAGTCGCGCCGCTCGATGACGCCTTCGCTGTTGAGAAAGCGCAGGCTGACCCCGCGGGGGCGTTTGACGACGGCGGACACACCGGGGAGATTTGGGCTGGCTTCCTCATGTTCGCGAAAAACGCCGCTCATGTCGATGATCTCGGGGTTCGCCATGAGAACAGCTTTGCCGCGCTCCTCGCTGGCGTCGACAACGGCCAGCCGCAGCATCACGCCGATCTGGGGTGCGGCGAGGCCGACGCCCGGCATGGCTTCCATTGTGTCGACCATATCGGCCCAGATGGCGCGGATCTCGTCTGTGACGGCTGCGACGGGCGCGGCTTTGCTGCGCAGGCGTTTGTCGGGCCAAGGGATGCAGGGTCTGGCGGTCATGGGTGCGCTTTCAGATAGGGCCACGGAACGAGGGGCGGAACGCTCATGCGCGCATCATCTCGCGTTTGAGCTTTTGCATTTTGCGGGTGATCATCTGGCGGCGCATGGCCCCGAGATAATCAATGAAAAGCTTGCCATTGAGGTGGTCGATCTCGTGCTGCACGCAGGTCGCCCAGAGGCCATCAAAGGTATCGCTTTGCTCGCGCCCGTCGCGGTCGATCCAGCGCACATCAACCGTCTTGGGGCGGGTGACTTCGCCGTATTGATCGGGGATCGAGAGACAGCCCTCTTCATAGGTGTTTGTGTCCTCGGAGGCGGCCACAATCTCGGGATTGAACATCATCACGGGCTTGGGCGTTTCGCCTTCTTCCTTGACACAATCGAGCACAATAACCCGCGAAAGCACGCCGATCTGGGGCGCGGCAAGGCCGATCCCCGGTGCGTCATACATGGTTGCGAGCATATCGTCGCCAAGCTTGCGCAGATCGTCCGAGAGGTCTGGCACTGGCGCGCAGACCTTTTTGAGGCGGGGGTCGGGG
>JAHBAM020000038.1 GCA_018500125.2 Roseobacter sp.
AGATGTGTATAAGAGACAGCCCCCGCGCCTCCGCTCTCCCAAAGCCTGCGCCGGCTCGCCCTCGGCCTCGCGCTCTGGCTGGCTCCGCTTGCCGCGCTGCATCTCACCGCTCAAACCTTCCTCGCCGAGCTGGCCGCCTATTTTGCCCAGCTCGCGCTTCTCAGCTTCGGCGGTGCCTATGCGCTGCTGGGCTGGATGACGCAAACCATGGTGCAAGACCACGGCTGGATCACCGCCGCCCAGATGATCGACGCCCTGGGCCTCGCCGAAACAACCCCCGGCCCGCTGATTCTCGTGACCCAATTCACCAGCCATATCGCCGCCGAGGCCGAGGGCGGGCTTGGCCTCGCCGCCCTCGCCGGGCTGCTCACCCTCTGGATGGTCTTCACCCCCTGCTTTCTCTACATCTTTCTCGCCGCGCCCTATCTGGAGCGCCTCCTCGCCCTGCCCCGCCTGCGCGCCGCCCTTGGCGGGATCACAGCCGCCGTCACAGGCGTGATCGCAAGCCTCTCGCTCTGGTTTGCCCTCTCCGTGCTCTGGCCCGGCGGGCTTTCGGGCACACCTGCGCAGGCATTTGCCCAGATAAGCTGGCCCGCACTCGCCCTGATCGCCTCGGGCGCCGCCCTGACATGGCTTACAAAAGGCAATCTTTTCATACTGATCATCATAAATGGCGTGCTCGGATTTGCCCTCGTCTCAGCCCTTGGCCTTTAGCGCGGTTTCGGCCTTTTGTTTTCCGCAAAACTCCCTATTCTTGATCTCACAACCAAGGGGGCAGCCGATGTCAAAGACGATTGACTATGGCACATTGATGCACAACGCCATGCGCAGCCTGATCCGCCGCGTTCTATCGGACGTGGCCCAAAACGGCCTGCCGGGGGCGCATCACTTCTTCATAACCTTTGACACCCGCCACCCCGAGGCAAAGCTCGCCGACTGGCTCCACGAGCGCTACCCCGAGGAAATGACCATTGTCATTCAACACTGGTTTGACGCGCTTGTTGTCACGGACGAGGGGTTTTCTGTCACGCTGAATTTTGGCGACGCCCCCGAAGCCCTCGAAATCCCCTATGATGCCATCAAGACCTTCGTCGACCCCTCGGTCGAGTTCGGCCTGCGCTTTGAAGCCAGCGAGGACGACGCGTTTGACGACGAGGACGAAGACGAGGACGACACCGCCGAAGACGAGGCCGACGCCCTCTTTGGCGCGCATGACGAGGTGCCAGAAGCGCCCATGGTCGAACACGCCGAGCCTGAAAAGCGGCAGGCCGAAGTTGTCAGCCTCGACCAGTTTCGCAAATAAGCCAATAGAGGCGCAGGCATAGACGGCAGGCGCAGGCGCAAGTAGCGGCGCAAGTATCGACCCAGGCATCAACGCGGGCAAAAACCCTCCCAAACCGCCGCCCACAAAAGCAACACCGCCCCCGAACGCCCCCGTTAGGGCTATCAGCCATTGCCCCCTCCCCGCGAGGGCGTTAGACGGTTTGCGACAGTTTGCAAAAGGAGCCGACCATGGCCGACACCCGCACAGAAACCGATAGCTTCGGCCCTCTTGAGGTCCCTTCAAACAAGTATTGGGGCGCACAAACGCAACGCTCCATCATGAACTTCCCGATCGGCTGGGAAAAACAGCCCGTCGCCATCGTGCGCGCGCTCGGCGTGATCAAGCAGGCCTGCGCCATGGCCAACCGCGACAGCGGCGCGCTTGATCCAAAACTCGCCGAAGCCATCATTCAGGCCGCGGGAGAAGTTGTGAGCGGCAAGTTTGACGACAATTTCCCGCTGGTCGTCTGGCAAACAGGCTCGGGCACACAGTCCAACATGAACTCAAACGAGGTCATCGCCAACCGCGCCATCGAAATTCTCGGCGGCGTCATCGGCTCCAAAGACCCGGTCCACCCCAATGATCACTGCAACATGGGCCAATCCTCAAACGATACCTTCCCGACCGCCATGCACATCGCCACAGCCATGTCGGTGCATGATGTGCTGCTGCCCGGCCTTGAAAAACTCGCCGCCGGCCTCGAAGCCAAGGCCGAGGCCTTCAAAGACATCATCAAGATCGGCCGCACACATACCCAAGACGCAACGCCGCTCACCCTGGGTCAGGAGTTCTCCGGCTACGCCCATCAGATCCGCATGGGCATTCGCCGCGTTCACGCCGCCCTCCCCGCGATCTACGAGCTGGCCCAAGGCGGCACAGCCGTTGGCACCGGCCTCAACACAAAGCACGGCTGGAGCGAAACCGTCGCCTCCCATATGGCCGATATCACCGGCCTGCCCTTTGTGACCGCGCCCAACAAGTTCGAAGCCCTCGCCGCCCATGACGCCATGGTCTTTATGTCCGGCGCTCTGGCGACCATCGCCGGCTCGGCCTATAAAATCGCCAATGACATCCGCTTCCTCGGCTCCGGTCCGCGCTCGGGCCTTGGCGAGCTGATCCTGCCCGAAAACGAGCCGGGCAGCTCGATCATGCCCGGCAAGGTCAACCCGACGCAGGCCGAAGCGCTGACACAGGTCGCCGCACACGTCATGGGCAATGACGCCGCGATAAAATTTGCCGGCTCACAGGGGCATTTTGAGCTGAACGTCTACAATCCGATGATGAGCTACAACCTGCTTCAAAGCATCCAGCTTCTGGGCGACGCCGCCGACAGCTTCACCGAGCGGATGCTGATGGGGATCGAGGCCAATGAACCGCGTATTGACAAGCTGATGAAAGAAAGCCTGATGCTGGTCACGGCGCTGGCGCCAACCATCGGCTATGACAATGCGACCAAAGTGGCCAAAACAGCCCATAAAAACGGCACAACCCTCAAAGAAGAGGCCATTGCGCTCGGCTTTGTCGACGAAGAGACCTTTGATCGCGTGGTGCGCCCCGAAGACATGATCGGCCCCAAGTGATGAGTGAGCCGGTCAATCTCAACCGGTTCAGAAAAGCGGCGGCACGGGCCGAGGACAAGGCCCGCGCCGCTGAAAATGTGGTCAAACATGGTCGCACAAAGGCTCAAAAAGAGCTTGAAAAAGCCCGCGCCGCCAAGGCCGCGCGTGAGCTGTCCGGCAAAGAGCGCGAGACATGAGCCGCCCTGTCAAACGCTCGCTGACCCTGCGCGGCCACCGCACCAGCGTCTCGCTGGAGGATGAATTCTGGCGCGCCTTCCGCGAGATTGCCGCCCGGAAAAACAAGCCGATCAACGAGCTGGCGGCCGAAATTGATGACGCCCGCGGCGTCAAAAGCGGCCTCGCCTCGGCGATCCGGCTCTATGTTCTGGCAGAGCTTCAACGTTAAACAAGCCTTAACCGCGCTGTGGCTACAGTAGGCCATGTCTCTCTCGGCCCACCTCTCCCCCGATCTCTGGATCGAACAGATTTTCAGCTCGCGCGCCGCGGCAAAAGGCGGTGTCGTGCGGCGCAAACAGCGCGATGTTGAGCGCTTGGTTGGCATGAACCGCTTCAAACACGAGCTGAAGCGCCGTGGCTATAGTGCGCTCACAAATGCCGGCGATATCATCATCTTTTGCAACCAAGAGCCTATCGAACCGCTCTGATCCCAAATTTCTTCACAGAAATTTGCCCCGAAAATTCGAATTTTCGAGGCCCCTTCGTCGCGCGCTCACTTTCAGCCAGATTCCGTCCTTCGCCCGCACCGTCAGATGCGCAACAGGTTGCGGGCAACGCCCCTCCACCCGCTCAAAGCGAAACCGCTTCACAAGCATCGACAAAATAAGCGGCCCCTCAACCATAGCAAACCCCGCTCCGGTGCAGACCCGCGGTCCGGCGCTGAAGGGCATATAGGCCTCGCGCGCAGAGCACCGCCCCGCCTCGGTCTGCCAGCGCTCCGGCTCAAACGCATCGGGGCGCGCCCAGATCCGCTCGTGACGGTGCAAATGCCACGGGCTGAGCACAATCTGGCTGCCAGCCTTGACCTTGCGCCCGCGAAACGCCTGCGGACAGCCCGCCTCGCGCACCATCATCGGCACAGGCGGATAAAGCCGCAGCGCCTCGCGAAACACATCCCGGCTCGCCTTGAGCTGTGACATCACGGCAAAATCACAGCCCTCAAGCCCCTTGGCTTCCTCTGCGAGCGTCTCTTGCCACTCCGGATAGAGCGCCAGCAAATAGAGCGCCCAAGCCAGCGCCGAGGCGCTCGTCTCATGGCCCGCCAGAAAGAAGATCGCCACCTGATCCACCATTTCCTCAGCGCCAAATCTATCCCCCGTTTCAGGGTCAACGGTGGTCATGATTTTGGTGGCAAGATCATCGGGCGCCACACCGGCGGCAATCTCGGCGGCGCGGGTCTCTGTCAGCCGTGCAATCAGGCTGCGAATGCTGCGCGCCGTTTCCCGCGTGCGGCGCCGGAAAAATCGCGGCATCCAGCGCGGCAAAGGCAGAAAGGCCGCAATATTCACAATCGGCTGGCTGCGCTGATAGTCGCGAAACTCCGCGAAAACCTGCGCGGCAATCTCGTTTTCGATCGGGATCGAAAACAAGGTGCGAAAGATCACATCCGCCGCCGCATGGCTCGTCACCTCCTCGATCTCAATGACACCGGGCTTGAGCCGCGCCACACAGGCCTGCGAGGCCGCCCACATCGCCGGAAAACTGTCGCGCAGCCGCCCGCCCTCAAAGGCCGGGTCAATGATCCGCCGCTGCCGCTTCCAGGTCTCGCCATTGGTCAGAAACACACTCTCGCCCAAAAGCGGGCGCAGCCCCTCGCTCACGCGCGATGATTTGGGAAAGTCATCAGGCCGCTCTTTCAACACCAGATCAATCAGCTTCGGGTCATTGATCATATAAGAGCGAAAAAACGGGGTGCGAAACTCCGCCATCCAGGCCCGATAGAGCTTTGCCGGCTGGGCCGACAGAATATCCTGACGAAACAGCTTCACATAGCGCCAGAGGCTGACTTTGTCGGGTCTGGAGGGCGGCTTCGGGGGTAAACTCATGGCACAACACTTCTAAACTTGTTCACGGCCGTCTCGATGCGGCTCCGCGAGGCCCCGCGCCCGTCGTAGCGCGCGCCCAAGGTCAGCGGCCCCGCGGTGATTTGAAAATAGTCATAGTCCTTGGGCCGGTCAAAGGCGCAGAGATACTGGAAATGAAGCCGGAAAAAGCGCCAGCGCAGCTCTTTCCAGCGCGCAGCACTCAGGCTCTGGGTAAAGGCCGCCGAGATCACCAAAGGCCAGCGCTGGCCCTCACAGCCCACGCCGGAGACTTTGACAGGGTCACATAGGGCAAAGGCACAGCCATCTCCCGGCGCAGTGACATCAACCCAAGCCAGCTCCTCGCGCTGGCTCAAAAACGCCAGATCCGCCCGCAAGCGCCACGCCTTTGGCAAAAAAGACACCATCGGCACAACCTGCCCGAGCGACAAAAAAGAAAGCTCCGGCCCCTGCGCAGGCACCCGCCCCGCCCGGATCAGATCGGCCAGAATAGACCTGTCTCCTATACACATCTGACGCTGCCGACGA
>JAHBAM020000099.1 GCA_018500125.2 Roseobacter sp.
AAGTCGACCGCGACACGCTCAGCCGGATGTCAAACGCTTTCGCGCAGAAAATGGCCGGGCTGGAAGCCGAAATTCACACCCTCGCAGGCCGCAGCTTCAACGTCGGCAGCCCCAAGCAACTGGGCGAAATCCTGTTTGACGAAATGGGCATCGAGGGCGGCAAAAAAGGCAAAACAGGCGCCTATGCCACCGGCGCAGATATCCTCGAAGAGCTGGCCACAGACCACGCGCTGCCCGCCCGCGTGCTCGACTGGCGCCAGCTCTCCAAACTCAAAAGCACCTATACCGACGCGCTGCAAGACCACATCAACCCCGAAACAGGCCGCGTTCATACCTCCTATGTGCAAACCGGGGCCACAACAGGCCGCCTCGCCTCGTCTGATCCGAACCTGCAAAATATTCCGATCCGCAGCGAAGAAGGCCGCCGCATCCGCGAAGCCTTTGTCGCCGAAGAGGGCAAAACGCTCATCGCGCTTGACTATAGCCAGATCGAGCTGCGCATCCTCGCCCATATCGCGGGGATCGACACGCTCAAACAGGCCTTCCGCGAAGGGCATGACATCCACGCCATGACCGCCTCGGAAATCTTTGATGTGCCGCTGGAGGAGATGACCCCCGACATCCGCCGCCGCGCCAAGGCGATCAACTTCGGCGTGATCTACGGCATCTCGGGCTTTGGCCTCGCGCGCAACCTGCGCATCCCGCGCGGCGAAGCGCAGGGCTTCATCGACCGCTACTTCGAGCGCTTCCCCGGCATCCGCGCCTATATGGACACAACCACCGAATTTGCCAAACATCACGGTTATGTAGAGACGCTTTTCGGCCGCAAGATCCACACCCCGGAGATCGCTGCGAAAGGCCCGCGCGCCGGCTTTGCCAAACGCGCCGCCATCAACGCGCCGATCCAGGGCACCGCCGCCGACATCATCCGCCGCGCCATGATCCGGATGCCAAAGGCGATTGCCGGCTTGCCCGCGAAAATGCTGTTGCAGGTGCATGACGAACTCCTGTTCGAAGTTGAAGATGGAGCCGTCGAGGAGACGATCGCCCGCGCCCGCGAGATCATGGAAGGCGCGGCCGAACCGGCGGTAAAGATCGACGTGCAGCTTGTGGTCGATGCCGGGCAAGGCGCAAACTGGGCTGAAGCGCATTAACTCATTTCGAATTGTGCTGCGCACAATCCGACCGGTTGAGGGGGACCAGTCCCCCTCAAACTCCCCCTGGGATATTTTTAGCAATAAAAAAGGGTTAGGCCGCTTCAGCCGCGTGTTGGCCGGCCCATTTGCCTGTGGCGAGGCAGGCTGTGATGAGGTAGCCGCCCGTGGGCGCTTCCCAGTCGAGCATTTCGCCGGCAGCGAAGACATTGGGTTGGCTTTTGAGCATGAGGCCTTCGCTGAGCGCCTCAAAGCGTAGGCCGCCGGCTGTAGAGATCGCTTCGTCCATCGGCCTTGGGCCAGCGTGGGCGATGGGCAGGTTTTTGAGCGTTTGGGCGACAGATGTGTCTCTATCCTTGCCAAACTCGAAGAATAGCGCGCGCTTCACCGGATCGAGCTTCAGCCGTTTGAGCAGATTGGGCAGGCTTTGTTTGCCGGCTTTGGCGAGACGGGACTCGATCTCTTGAAGAGTGACGTCTGGCATCAGGTCCAGCCAGAGCGGCGCGCCTTCGCGCATCACTTTGGACAGGGCATAGATGCCGCTTCCTTCCAGCCCGCGCCGCGAGACCACGAATTCGCCCCGGTGCTTGATCCCGCCGGCGCGCAGCGCGACCTGCTTTACCGGCGCGCCAAACAGCGGCGTCATATGGTCAGACCAGGCCATGGCGAAGCCCATGTTGGCCGGTTGAAACGGCGCGACAAGATCGGGCATCTGCTTGGCCCAGGCGCCATCAGAGCCGAGCCGCGCCCAGCTTGCCCCGCCCATCGCCAGCACGGTGACATCTGCGGCAAGCCTGACCTGATCCGTCGGCGTGTCAAAGCTTTGCCCCCCCAGCCAGCGGTGGCGTGTCTTGATCTCCACGCCCAGCGCCGCCAGCCTTGCAAGCCAAGCGCGCAACAGCGGCGAGGCTTTCATCGCCTTGGGAAAGACGCGCCCCGAGGAGCCGGTAAACACCTCCTGCTCCAGCGCTTCGGCCCAGTGCTTTACATCCTCCGGCCCGAAAGCCTCCAGCATCGGGCGCAGGGCGGGCTGCTCATAGGCCGCAACAAAGGCCTCGAACGGCTCGTCTTTTGTCAGGTTCAGCCCGGATTTCCCCGCCATGAGAAACTTGCGCGCCGGCGAGGGTTTGGCCTCGGCCACTGTGACAGCCAGCCCGGCTTTCGCCAGCTCTTCGGCGGCCATCAGCCCCGCTGGCCCCGCGCCGATCACCAGAGCGCTCTTCATGGCGCGCGCTTGTCGTGCAGCTCCACAACGCGGTGCGGATAGGGGATCGTGATGCCGTTGTCCTTGAGCGCGTTCCAGATCAGGAACAGCACATCAGAGGTGAATTTGTTTTCGCCATCGTCCAGCCCGTTGACCCAGAATTCGACCGCAAAATCGACCCCGCTCTCGCCAAATCCGCGCAGCTCGCAGTCAGGCGGATAGGGCTTGGTCAGCACTTTGGCGTGTTTGGCCACCGCCGCCTCGACAATATCGGGGACAAGATTGATATCGGTGTCATAGCTCACCGAGAAGGGCGCTTCATAGCGGTTTGCGCTGCCGGAATCGGAATAATTGACCACCCGCGTGGTGATAAAATCTTCGTTGGGCACCACAATCCAGCGGCCATCAAACGTCTCTAATATGGCCGCGCGCGCTGTCATCTTGACAATCTTGCCGGCCTCGCCGCCGTCAAGCTCGACATAGTCGCCCACCGTGGCTTGCCCCTCAAGCAACAGGATCACGCCGGAAATAAAGTTTGACGCGATCTTTTGCAGACCAAACCCCAAGCCCACACCAATCGCGCCGCCCAAGACAGCCAGCGAGGTCAGGGAAATGCCCATGATATTCATCAAAAGCAGGAAGGCGACACCGAAAATCATCAGCTCCGCCGCCTTGGCGGCCAATGTGCGCGTCGCCGCAGGCATTTCCCTTTGCTTTTCGATGAATGCGCTCGACTGGTCGTTCGACCAGCGCCCCAGCCAGAACAGCACCGAGCCGGCAATAATCCCGCGCACAATCGACATGAGCGAGAAGCTGATATTGCCGAGCCCAATCACCGTTTCGCTCAGCTTCACACTCACCAGATCAAGCAGCCCGACCGCATAAAGCGCCATCACAGGGATCAGAACATAGCGCCCGAGCAGCTTTAGAAACGGGTCGCGCAGCGCCTCGGTGACAAGTGTGCGCGCCGCAAGAAAAAGAAACACCCGCTTGCCAAAGGCAATCACAGCGCCCGAGTCAAAAAGCGAGCGCACCACAGTTTCGCCCGCCGCCGTCAAGACATAGGCCAACAGCGGCAGGATCAAGGGCACAAACCGCAAAAGCCAGCGCCGCCCGTTGGCAAGCATCGTGAGCTGCGCCTCATCGGGCGTCAAGATCTGCACAAACTTGGGGCGCGCCCGCCGTGTCACAAGCACAGCCAGAACATAAGCCAATATCAGAAGGCCAAATTGCGACCACGCCGCCGGACTCAAGAGCCAGCTCTGGGCCAAAGCCCAGCCTTGTTCGGCATAAACAAACACCGTTTTGATGATCTGAGGTTGCCCGCTCATCTCTACATCCCTTACCAACTGGGTTACCTCTTCGTCTAATGCCCCGTTCGGCCCCATTTTACAACTGAGCAACACATGATGAACGACACGCCGCCGCTTTGCCCGCTCTGCCACCGCCCCATTCCCGAGGGCGTCCCGCAAAGCCGGCATCATCTTATCCCGCGTCTGCGCGGCGGCAAAGGCGGCGAAACAGTGCTGCTGCACCAGATCTGTCACAATGAAATCCACGCGTCGTTGAGCGAAACAGAGCTGGCGCGCAGCTATAACACGCCCGAGGCCCTGCGCGCCCATCCGCGACTGGAAAAATTCATCCGCTGGGTCGCCAAGCGCCCGCCGGACTTCAAGTCAAAAACCCCCGGCAAACGCCGAAGTCGCTGAGCGTCTTTGCGCTGGCTCAATACGGGCCTTGCCAAAACGGGGCATGATAGGCGCCGAAAGGAGAGTGACATGACACTCACATATTCAGAAGACGACAGCACCAAAACCGCCACAATCACAGTGTCCGGCAAGATAACCCGAGACGATTATGATGCGGTGATGGCCCCTATTCAGGCCTTTATAGACAAGCACGGCAGCATCAATTTCATCGAAGTGATCGAGAGCTTTTCGGGCTTTGACCCCTCCATCATCTGGCCCGGTATCAAGTTTGACATCGCCAATCTCAAGCATATCGCGCGGGTGGCGGTCGTCTCCGATATCGGCTGGATCAGCCCGTTTACCAAAGCTGCGGGGTATTTCATGTCTACAAAACTGCGAATGTTTGACCTCTCCGAGCTTGATGAGGCGCGGGACTGGGTCAAATCATCCGCTTGATCCCGCTCACAATCTCGGGCTTCGCCGCCAGCACATCGGCGGCGATCTCCCGCGCCTGCTCCAACAGCACATCAGCCGCGACAATCCGGTCAATCAGGCCAAAGGCGAGCGCCTCTTCGGTCATGATTTTCTGACCGCCCATCAAGACAAGCTTGGTGCGCGCAGGGCCGATCAGGGCGCTCATGCGGGCAGGGTCAGAGGGCTGGGGCAAAAAGCCGAGCTTCATCACAGGATAGAAAAACTTTGCCCCCGGCACAGCCAGCCTGATGTCACAGGCCAGCGCCATGCCCATGGCCCCGCCCGCCAGCGTGCCGTTGAGCGCCGCAATGCTGAGGCCATCAAACGCCGCCACAGCGCGCGACAGCCGCTCCCATAGCGGCGAGGTCGCCAGCCCGGCGCGCGCCTCCTCAAGATCGGCTCCCGCCGAAAAGACCTTGCCCGCGCCAGTCAGCACAAGCACCCGCGCCGCGCCCGCGCCCTCAATGATATCGCAAAGCTCCTCCAGCATGGCCGCGGTGAGCGAATTGGCCTTTTCGGGCCGGTTTAGAGCCACAACCCAATAGGCCCCGTCTCTTGTGAGCGTGATCATATCAGGCCCACCGCCTTGCGCAGCGCCTCATCGCGCAGGGCAAGTTCCTGCCCGAGAAACGGATCGGCCGCCGCGCCACACATCCACAACAGCGCCCGCGCGGGCCACTCCGCCGGAATATGGTCTTCCCAGTTCATTTCACTCACAGGGTTCACACCGCTCGCCTTGATTTCGCGCTGCATCTGCGTCGCCACCGTCCCCGGCGAAAGCCCCATTATACGCAGCCCTTGCGCCGCGCCTTCCAGATGGGCCGCTTTGGTCATCATGGCCGCGCCCGCCTTGGAGGCGCAATAGTGGCTCCAGCCATCGAGCGCATTATGCGCCGCCCCAGAGCTGATCGTGATGATCGTGCCGTGGCCCTGCCTGATCATAGGGGGCATCGCCGCGCGCATCCCGTGATACACGCCCTTGAGGTTGATATCGATTGCCGCGCCCCAGGCCTCGGGGTCGCTCTCTGCCAGCATCGCCACAGGCTCGATGACACCGGCATTGCCAATCAGGATATCCAGCCCGCCAAACCGCCCGATGGCCTGCTCCACAGCCCTGTGCATATCGCCATATCGTGCGACATCACAGGCAACCGCCATGGCCGTCTCGCCAATATCAAGCGCAATCTCGTCAATCGCGGCCTCGCTGCGCGCCGTCAGAACAACATTGGCCCCCTCACGCGCAAAAAGCCGTGCCGTGGCTTCGCCAATCCCGCGGCTCGCGCCGGTGATCAGCACAGTCTTGCCGGTTACGTCACTCATGATGTCCTCCTGTTTTTCAACAGTGGTAATCTGCCCGTTTAGGCACGTCCAGCAGGATCACCCCTTGACCCCCGCGTCACGCGCCCACACCATTATGGCAACAGCATTTCTTGAAAGGTTTTCTCATGGTCCTCCGCTCCTTGCTTCTCAGCAGCGCCACTTTGGCTTTCACAGCCACAGCCGCCTTCGCCGATCTCAGCGCCCAAGAGGTCTGGATGGACTGGAAAGCCTATATCGAAGGCTTCGGCTACAGCGTAAAGGCAACAGAAAGCACATCAGGCAACAGACTCACCGTTTCCGATCTCACTTTGGCCATTCCCCTGCCAGACGAGAGCGCCACCATGACGCTCGATATGGCGGCCATGTCCTTCGCAACAGGCGCAAACGGCACAGTAGACATCATCCTGCCAGAGGCGTTTCCCGTCGGCTTCACTCTGGTCTCGGGCGGGAAAACAGAGGTCGCCGGCACGCTCCAGTATGACACAACCGATCTTTCCATCCGCGTTTCGGGCGCGCCGGAGTCGATAACCTACACAACAACAGCCACAGCGCTTGATATGCGCCTGTCCCATCTCGCCATCGAGGGGCAGCCCACAGATCTGGGCACCCTCTCGCTCGATATGGCGGGCCTCACAGGCGTCACCCATATGAAGCGCGGCGCGCTGCGTGAGGTTGCGCAGTCCTTTGCTCTCGACAGGCTGGGCTACACGGTCGATATCCAGCCGCCACAGAGCCAGAGCAGCGCGCCGGAGCGCTTCAAAATGACGGGCGCGCTTGACGCCCTGCGCTTTGACGGCACAGGGGCCTACCCCGAGGCCGCTGACGGGGCCGGAGCCGGGGCCGACAGCACCGGCGCTCAAGACGTCTCGGCTCTGCTCTCCTCCGGCTTCGCCTTTGACGGCGGCTTTGCCTATACCAACGGCAAAAGCGCGGTCCAGATCACCGAAAACAACGAAACAACAAGCGCGGCGTCATCGTCCCGAAGCGGCCGCCTCAATGTCGCGATGAGCAAAGCCGGCCTGCACTACGGCGGCGAAGCGCTGGGCCTCACATCAAGCCTGACACATAGCCAGATGCCCTTCCCCCTCGACGTCACCGCCGACAAAAGCGCCTTCGCCCTGACCCTGCCGCTCACCGCTTCAGAAGCCGCGCAAGACTACGGCCTCACCATCGAGTTGCGCAATCTCGCCACATCAGACCAGCTCTGGTCGCTGCTCGATCCGACCGCCCAGCTCCCCCGCGCGCCCGCCACGCTGCGGCTTGATCTCTCCGGCACAGCAAAGCTCCTCGTTGACCTGCTCGATCCCGACAGCATGGCCGCGCTGGAAGCCGGCGCGCAAAGCCCCGGCGAAATCCGCTCTGTCTCCCTCAACGCCCTCGAGCTGTCCGCCGCAGGGGCCTCGCTCATAGGCACCGGCGCATTCACAATCGACAATACCGACACCCAGACATTCGCAGGGGCGCCCAAGCCGGTCGGCGCGGTTGACCTCAAGCTCGTCGGCGCCAACAGCCTGATCGACAAGCTCGTCGCCATGGGCCTGCTCCCCGAAGATCAAGCCATGGGCGCGCGCATGATGATGGCCCTCTTTACCCTTCCAAGCGACGCCCCCGATACGCTCACCTCAAAAATCGAGGTCAACGATCAGGGCCATGTCCTCGCCAACGGCCAGCGCCTGCGCTAAAACGCGCAAAAAGTGATCCCGACAAGCCGCGCTCCTGTATAGATTGCAATGCAAAAGAACAGGGGCGCCCATATGCCTGACAAACCGGTCCTCATCATGGGCAGCGCCCCAAATGTCACCGCCTGCGCCGCTTGGCCCCGCTCGCAGTTCTCCGCCATCGTCGCAATCAACAACGCATGGCAGGTCCGCCCCGACTGGACCCACCATATCGCGCCCGATGATTTCCCCGAGGCGCGCGCTCCGAAAGCGCTCAAGCCGGGCCAGATCCGCGTGAGATCCTCCTCCTACGTCCCCGCCAACAACCGCTACGGCGGCGTGCTCTACGCAGGCGGCACAATGGCCTTCACAGCGGGCTATTGGGCGCTCGCCGCGCTCAAGCCTTCCGCCATGGTCTTTGTCGGCTGCGATATGATCTATGCGTCAAACAAGCCCACGCATTTCTACGGCACAGGCACAGCCGACCCGCTGCGCGATGACATCTCGCTGCGCAATCTCGAGGCCAAATCGGCCCGCCTGCTGCTCCACGCCGCGGTGCAGGGCTGCGCCTGCCTGCGCGCCGATACGCCAGAAAGCCGCCTTCTCTTTCCGCCCGCCACCGCCGAAGCGCTGGCCGCCCAAGCCGCCCTCCCCGATCCCGAGGCCTTCCAGTCGGCGAAAGAGCGCGAAAACAAACTCGCCTATCATGTCCCCTCCGGCCGCTACTGGGAGAGCGCCACCGCCTTCGCACCCGATAAGCTCGACGCCCTCGATACGCTCTGGCTCGCCGCGCTCGCCGCCTGAGAAACGCAGTCGTGACTTGAACGCGCCCCGCATATGCCCCACAAGAGTTCTATGACAAACAGCCTTGAAGCCCTCGCCCAATCCGCTCTCGCCGCCGCGCTCAAAGCCGGCGCCGACAGCGCCGATGTGATCACCCTCAAGGGCCGGTCTGTCTCGCTCGATATCCGTCAGGGCAAGCTCGAACAGGCCGAACGCGCCGAAGGCACAGACCTTGGCCTGCGCGTCATGGTCGGCCAGCGCCAAGCCATGGTCTCCTCCTCCGATACCCGCCCCGAGGCCATAGCCCAAGCCGCCGAACGCGCCGTTGCCATGGCCCATGAAGCCCCCGAAGACCCCTACATCGGCCTCGCCGCACCCGAAGATCTGGCGACCACATGGGACATCGCCGCCTTCGAGCTTTATGACGCCACAGCCGAGCCAAGCCCCGAAGCCCTCGCCGAAGACGCCCGCCGCGCCGAAGCGGCCGCCCTGGCCAATACCGCCGTCACGCAGGTGCAATCCGCCAGCGCGAGCCACTCGCACACATCCGTGCATCTCGCCACAAGCACTGGCTTCTCTGGCGGCTATCAGCGCTCGTCGCGCGCGCTG
Organism: Roseobacter sp.; assembly: GCA_018500125.2. Classification (GTDB taxonomy): domain Bacteria; phylum Pseudomonadota; class Alphaproteobacteria; order Rhodobacterales; family Rhodobacteraceae; genus Lentibacter. Next base: position 8,891 of record JAHBAM020000099.1, read on the forward strand.
TCATGCGTGGCCATCGCCGGCACCGGCCTTCAGATGGAGCGCGACTATGACGGCGACGGCCGCATCTTTCAGGCCGATCTGCGCGCCCCCGAAGAGATCGGCGCCCGCGCCGCCACCCGCGCCGTAGAGCGGCTCAACCCCAGAAAGCCCAAAACAGGCAGCTACCCGATCCTGTTTGACGAGCGCATTTCAAGCACGCTCGTGGGCCATCTCCTCGCCGCCGTCAATGGCGCGATGGTGGCGCGCGGCTCGTCCTGGCTGCGCGACGCTCTGGGCGAACAGATTTTGCCCGCGCAGCTCTCGATCCTTGAAGACCCGCACCGCCCGCGCTGCTCTGCCTCGCGCCCGTTTGATGCCGAGGGCCTGCCCACCGCGCCGCGCCATATCGTGCGCGACGGCGTGCTTCAGGGCTGGACGCTCGATCTCGCCAATGCCCGCAAGCTCGGGCTGCAGAGCACAGCCAACGCCGCCCGCGGCACAGGCAGCGCGCCCTCCCCGAGCGTCTGGAATATCGCCCTCACCCAAGGCACACAGAGCCGCGACGCCTTGCTGCGCGACATGGGCACAGGCTTTCTTGTCACCTCGCTGATCGGCTCCACAATCAATCCCAACACAGGCGATTATTCGCGCGGTGCCTCGGGCTTCTGGGTCGAAAACGGCGAAATCGCCCACGCCGTCAATGAGGTCACCATCGCCGGCAATCTGCGCGATATGCTGCGCAGCATCGTTCCCGCCAATGACGCCCGCACCCATCTCTCCCGCGTTGTGCCCTCCCTGCTGCTCGAAGGGCTGACCCTTGCAGGATCCTGACCTCGCCTTACTGATCAAAGCGGCGCAGACCTCGGGCGAGATCGCCACAGGCTTCGCCATGGACCGGCTCCGGAAATGGGACAAAGACGCCGGCGCAGGCCCCGTCACAGAAGCCGACCTCGCCGTCAACGCCTACCTCGAAGACACGCTTAAGACCGCGCGCCCGGACTATGGCTGGCTCTCCGAAGAAACCGAAGACACAGACGCCCGCCTGAACAAGCGCCGCGCCTTCGTCATCGACCCGATCGACGGAACCCGCAGCTTCATCGAAGGCTCGACAACATGGGCACATTCCATCGCCGTGGTGCAAGACGGGCAGCCGGTGGCCGCCGTGGTCTACCTGCCCCTGCGCCAAAAGCTCTACGCCGCCGCAAAGGGGCGCGGCGCAACCCTCAATGGTCACCCCATCATGGCCTCCCGGCGCAGCAACCTTGCCGGCGCCGAGCTTCTCGCCGCCCGCCCGGCCTTTGAGCCACATCACTGGAAAAGCGGCCCCCCCGATCTCAAGCGCGCCTACCGCCCCTCTCTGGCCTACCGCCTCGCGCTCGTCGCCGAAGGCCGCTACGACGGGATGCTCACCCTGCGCCGCTCCTGGGAATGGGATATCGCCGCCGGCGCCCTCCTCATCACAGAAGCCGGCGCAGCCGTCACCGACCGGACAGGCGCGGGGCTGCGCTTTAACAAAAGCGATCCCGCCTCAAACGGCGTCGTCGCCTCAAGCACAGAGATCCACACCGCGCTGATCAAGGCGCTGGCCTGATCTGCCCTTTTTCTTTCTCTCAATATCCTGGGGGCTGTCTCTTATACACATCT
>JAHBAM020000028.1 GCA_018500125.2 Roseobacter sp.
CGCCGGGCATGACAGCCGCGGCGAGCTGCTCGGCGCGTGCCAAGAGCGCGGCCAGATTGGCCGTCGTGGCTTCGGCTCGGCTGCGCAGAGGCAGCGCCTCATTCATGCGACGTCTTTCAGTCGCGCAGTTTCGGCGATCCCGGCCTCAATCAGGCTGTCCAGGCTTTCACCGCGTGCGAGCGCTGCAAAATTCAGCGCCATGCGGTGTTTCAAAACCGGTTTGGCCATCGCAATGACGTCAGAGGCATCAGGGGCAAGCCGCCCTTGCAACAAGGCGCGCGCGCGCACCGTGAGCATCAGGGCTTGGCTGGCGCGCGGACCCGGCCCCCATGCCACAGTTTCGCGCACGCGCTCACTGGCACCGGCCTCGTCAGGCCGCAGTGCGCGCACAAGGTCCAAAATGCTTTCCATAACATCTTCACCGACAGGCATCCGGCGCAATACCGCTTGGGCGGCCAGAAGCTCTTGTGCAGAAAAGATAGTTTGCACCGCCTTTTCGGATACCCCTGTTGTGGCGAGCAAAATTTGCCGCTCGGTCGCAAGATCGGGGTAACCAACGTCAATCCGCACGAGGAAGCGGTCCAGCTGCGCTTCCGGCAACGGATAGGTGCCTTCCTGCTCAATTGGGTTTTGTGTTGCGAGAACATGGAAGGGCTTTGCCAAATCGCGCTCTTGCCCGGCGACACTGACCTGCTGCTCCTGCATGGCTTGCAGGAGAGCAGATTGCGTTCTTGGACTTGCGCGGTTGATTTCGTCGGCCATCAGGAGCTGGCAGAAAACAGGCCCCTCCATGAATTTGAAAGCACGGCTGCCGTCGGCACTGGTTTCAAGCACTTCGGAGCCAAGAATATCTGCGGGCATCAAATCGGGCGTGAACTGGACCCGTTTGCTTTCAAGGCCCATCACGGTTCCAACGGTTTCGACCAGCCGTGTTTTGCCCAGGCCAGGCAGCCCGATGAGAAGCCCGTGCCCGCCACATAAAAGGGCTGCGAGTGTCAAATCGACAACGCGCTCTTGCCCGATGAAGCGGCGCGTGATTTCGGCCTTTGCTGCAGACAGGCGGTCTTCGAGAGTCTCGATCTCTGCAAGCAAATTGTCTGCATCGCCCATGGCAATTCTCCAAATGAAACACTACGTTCAGAGTCAGTCTAAACAGAAACTTACAAATGGCAAAATCAATGAGCGGACAAAATACCGTGAACCCGAGCGCCGAAAGTATCGCCGCTTCTGCGCGCGCGGCTGCAAAGGGGCGCGGTCTTCCGCCTGTCCATCTTTGGAACCCGCCGCATTGTGGCGACCTTGATATGCGCATCGCCCGAGACGGCACCTGGTTTTATATGGGAACGCCGATTGGCCGCCCCGAGCTTGTGCGGCTTTTCTCCACGATTTTGCGCAGGGACGGCGACGCCTATGTCTTGGTCACGCCGGTTGAGAAGGTCGGAATAACCGTTGATGACGCTCCTTTTGTGGCTGTTGATTTTGAAGTGACCGGCGCTGGAAAAAGCCAATCACTCACCTTCACAACAAATGTAGGGGACAAGGCCCAAGCCGGCCCCGATGCGCCCATTCGTGTCGAGCGCGATCCGGAGACAGGCGAGCCTTCGCCCTATGTGCGGATTCGAGCCAATCTTGATGCGCTGATTGACCGGAAAAGTTTTTATCGGCTCGTGGATATCGCGACATCCGAGCCTCACGAGGGGGTCGACTGGTTTGGCCTTTGGTCGGGCGGAGTGTTTTTTCCGATCATCCCGTCAGCGGAGTTGGCTGACTAGAGGCTAATGCACGACGAACTCTGCATGAAGCGCGCCTGCGGCTTTGATGCTCTTTAGAATATCGATCATGTCGCGCGGTTTGACCCCGAGCGCGTTCAAGTCGGAAATCACTTCGGACAGGGTTGTGCCGTCGGGCACTTCGGCAAGATTGATACCCGGTTCGTCTTCGATATCGGCATTGGTGCGCGGCACGATGACTGTTTCTCCCTCGGCGAAAGGATTGGGCTGAACAGCAACCGGTGCTTCCTGAATGCGCAGGGTCAAGCCGCCCTGGCTGACGGCAACACGCGAGATGCGCACATCTTCCCCCATCACAATCGTGCCGGACCGTTGGTCTACGACGACGCGCGCCCGGCGTTCCGGGCGGACCATAATATTTTCAATTTCGCCAATGGCGTGCGCTGTGGAGCGGCGCCCTGTCGCCTCGACATTGATTTGGACAGTTCCGGAATCAAGCATGGACGCGACGCGCTTGCCAAAGCTTCGGTTGATGGCGTTTTCAATCCGCCCCGCCGTTGTAAAATCAGCTTCACGCAAAGCCAGTCTCAGCGTGCTGAGGGAGGAAAGTTCAAAATCGATCTCGCGCTCGACACGGGCGCCAGAGGGGATCACGCCCGCCGTCGGAACGCCTTTGACAACGCCTCCGGCCTCGCCTTCGGCCGCGGCACCGCCTGCAATAATCGTGCCTTGTGCAACGGCATAGATTTGCCCATCCGCCGCATTGAGGGGCGTCATGATCAAAGTGCCGCCCATCAAGCTCTTGGCATCTCCAATCGCCGAGACATTGACATCAATGGTGCCGCCGGCGCGGGCAAAAGCCGGCAGCTCGGCGGTTACAAAAACCGCAGCAACATTTTTGGGGCGGTATTGCTCGCCACTGACATTGACACCGAGCCGCTCCAGAATATTTGACATTATTTCTTCGGTAAACGGGGCGTTCCGTATCCCGTCACCCGTGCCATTCAGGCCAACGACAAGGCCATATCCGATCAGATCATTGCCGCGCACACCGTCAAATTCCACAAGGTCCTTAATCCGGACCTCGCTGGCCTGAGCGGCGCCTGACAGCACCAGACTGGTCAGGATAAGGAGCAGACTTTTTATCATCTCAAGAACCCCACGAGGGAAAGCTGTGAGAGCTTTGCCGTGGCTGTATACAAGCTTTCCAGCCTGAATTGTGTGGCTTCCAGCTTTACGATTGTATCGTATGGATCGGCAGAGAGCAGCTCTGTCCGGGCGATCTCAAGGCTGGTGTTTTGGGCGGTCAAACGAATGCCGGCATCTTCGATCCGAGCCTCGGCATAGCCCAGCGCCCCCCGCGTCGCTGTCAGGCCGTCGACGGCGCTCAAGCTCAGCTCGCCGGCCCGCTCGAGCATGGCCGCACGTGTGGCATCTGACAGCACAAGTGCAGCATCGGCGGACAGGGCCGCCATGGCCGCAGATTTGAGCGTCATTTTAAAGGCGGCGTCATCGCCTTTGATCTTGAGATCAACGCGCTCACCATCTCCGAGATGAAAGGCCGACATATCGCTTGTGCCGCCTGTGTAGGCCACGGTTTCATATCCGCCGCCCGCTCCGAACCAATCATCCATCGCCGTTTCGATGTCGGCGATCGTTGATTGCCCCGCAAGCGCGGCGCGAAGATCTGTGAGGATAGTATCGGCGCTCGCCAAAGCGGCGCGGTCTGTTGCATTTCCCGAAAACAGGGCGCGGCCCGCCACCGAGGTGTTGAGCGTGGAGACCAGCCCCTCAATCACCCCCTGGCCTTTTTGGGCAAGAAGATTGTTTGTGAGGGTGTTTGAGCCTTCTCCCAGCCCCAGAATATCAGCGCCCAAATCACTGATACTTTGTTGAAGATAGGTGAGGCCGGATTGCATCGCGGCAGAAAAGCCGGCGGCTTCATGGGCGGATCTGGTGAAGACGCTGTTCATTTGAAGACTGCGCTCGATATCTGTGAGATAGTTTAGATCTGCACCCAGATGCTTCATGACATCTTGCACTTTTCCGCTGGACAGCTCGCTGGTCAGCCGCGTGATCTCGGTTTTGAGTTCGGCGTTCTGGCGGCGCAAATGGAAAGATTGCGCCATATCGCCTATGGAAACTGAGTTCATCCGATGGCCCCCATTAATACAGTCATCATATCGTCAACAGTTTGCAAAACGCGGGCATTGGCTGCGTAGGCCTGCTCGATTTGCATGAGCTTTTGCATTTCCTGATCAGAATCAACGCCGTCGTTTAACAAAAACTGCTTTGTTTCCTCTGCCCGAACGGCGGCAAATGTCAGGTTTTGCTCGGTGCTCAGGCGTTGTGCGCCAAATTTGCCGGTGACGAGGCTTGCCAGGTCGGACGCCGAGGCGGACTGCCCCATGAAGTCTCCGGAGGCCAGGTTACGGGAGGCGTTAAATGCTGTGGAAAAGGCCTTGAGCAAGGAGGCATCTCCGACCGAGCCAAGGGTCGCTGCGCCGAACCCGTCTCGCAAACGCCAGCTTGCGCCGCCTTGGTCGGGATCGACAATCGGGTTTACGCTGATGCGGCCAGCCATCCCCACTTCGTTTGAGGCGTCAAAATGCGCGCCGGCATCTGTGAACAGACCCGGAGAGCCGGAGGCCAGTGTGGGATCAAGCCCCGGCGCTTGTAACCGCTCGGTCAGATCCCGTGCCAACGCATCAAGCTCTGACTGAGCGTTGACCGCGAGATCGTCGCGAACTTGAAAGAGAGCGGCCAGCTCACCACCGCGCAGGGGGCCGGTCTGGTGGTTTACGGATATTTCGACACCGTTGAGCGAAAGGCCTGAAAGATGACCCGCATCAAGTGTCATATGAGGCACGATGGTGTGGGCATTCGTAAACGAGAATTCTGCGGCGGCTCCGTCTAGCAGGAGTGCGCCGCGCTGTGTGTAGAGCGCTATGCCCTGATTGGGGCGGTGCATTTCCTTGACGGGGACCAGACTGGCGATTTCGGTGATGAGGCTTTCGCGGTGATCAACGAGGGCCGAAACATCGCGTTTTGCTGTGGAGCCACCTGCAATTTGCACATTCAGCTCCTGAACCTGTGAGAGCTTGGTGTTCAGGCGCTCAACGGCGGAGTGGATCTGGCGATCTGCCGCCACGCGCATTTCCTGGAGGCCCTGGCTCGCCGTGTTGAGCGCTTCTGCCACCGAGCCTGCCTCGCGCACGACCTGATCAAGGCGTCCGGCAAGATCGGGACGGCTGATTGCCGAGACAAGAGCCGCCTCGAATCGGGCCATGCGGGCGGTCAGAGAGCTTGCCTCATCCGGTGTGCCAACAAGCTGTTCAAGCTTGGTTTGAAAGTTTGCAAGGTTCTGTTGGGCGGCTTGGTTTGAGTTTGCATCACGCATTTCTGCAACAAGGGCCGGCTGGCGGTGCCGCACCGTTCCGAGCACGGTCACACCGCCGCCGCGCGCGTCTTGTGATAATAGTTCAACGTCGCGCCGACCATATCCCTCGGTCATGGAGTTGGCCAAGTTGGACGAGACAATCTGGGCCGAGCGAGTCGCCGCTGTCAGGCCGCTGATCGCGTTGGAAAGTGCTCCGGATAAAGACATATCATCACCTTGAAAATGACACTCAAGCGCGCAGTGTCACACTGCGCGCCCTAGGGGTTATCGTTTGATATTGGCCGTCTCTTGCAGCATTTCATCGACGGTTTGGATGACTTTTGCGTTTGACGTATAGGCGCGCTGGGTCTCGATCATTGCGGTCAGTTCGCCCGCGACATCTGTTGTGGATTCTTCGCGGGCAAAGGCCACGATATCGCCTGTTGGCCCATCACCTGCATCCCATAGAAAGTATGATCCGCTTTGGGGGGAGGGCAAATAGGTTTGCTGGTCGAGCGCCACCATACCGTTTGGATTGGGCAGGGAGACCATCGGAATCTGGTAGATTGTCTTGGTGATTCCGGTGTCAAAAAAGGCGTGGACAAAGCCGTTTTGGTCCACCTCCACAGAGGTCATGTTTCCAACCGGGGTTCCATCTTTTGAAATCGAAACCGGCGCAAACGTATCAGACAATTGCGTGAGGCCGTCAGAGGTTCCGACCTCGCCAATGTTCAGTGTCATGGGGCCGCCGGCGACTGTGACTTCGAGCACGCCGGTCAGCGGATCGTAGGCGCCGCCCGTGAGGGTCGCGACAGAGGCCAATGTGCCGCCTGCGGTCCGGCTGTCGTCAAAGGTGAGCGTGTATTCGCCAATCACCGTTCCCGGAGTGGCTGAATCCGTGATTGTCATTGTCCATTCGTTGGAGACGCCTGTTGCGGGCACAGTGGGGGAAAATGAAATCGAGACGCTCTCGGATGTGCCCATATTGTCGTAATACTCGATCGACAGCTCCGAGGGCGCGCCATCTGCGCCCGCTTCCGTTTCGGTTGCAGGCAAGTTCACTCCGAGATCAATTTTTGTCGTTGGTTCGCCTGTAAACTGGTTCACGTTGATCTGGACCGGCTTCAGCCCGTCTGTCGTATCACGCGGGTAGGTCGGGATGGTGCCATCTGGCAGAGCGGGCCAGCCGAGCAGAACGAGGCCCGCTTCGCTGCGCAGATAGCCGTTTGAATCGGTTCGGAACGATCCGGTCGTGGCAAGAAGCATTTGCGACTGGCCATTGCCTGTATTGATCTCTGAATCGCGGGCCACGGGCAAAAACCCGTTGCCCCGCACCGCGATATCTGTCGGGTTTGACGATGCGACAAGCGCGCCGCGTTCGCTGATCAGGCGTTGCGTGGTGGAGCGCACCCCACCCGCGGAATATGTGCCGCCGGTCGAGGAAATAACCATCGAATGAAAATCTGCCTCCATCCGTTTGTAGCCATAGGTGGCCGAGTTGGCGATATTGTCCGAAATCGCCGCGAGCCGGGTCGCATTGGCTGTTAGGCCTGCGACACCGGCATTGAGAGAGGAGGAAATTGTCATGGATACGCCTTTCTGCTGCATCAAACGCTTCTTGAGCAACAGACCTAACGCCTCACACTTAACACCGGGCTAACATCTAAAATTGAGCAGAGTTTCAGCGATCCGACCGCAGCAAGACAATCTCCAAACGGTTGTTGCGCACGGCCATCGGATTTTTCACCGCGAGCGACTTATCCGCATGGCCCGTCTGCCGCATAAACCTGCTCCGGGCCAAGCCGCGGTCTTCCAGCAATTCGCGCATTTTGTTGGCGCGCGCCGCCGTCACGCTCCAGACCGGATTGTCGGCCAGCACGACGGGTGCGGCGCGCATATGCGCCCCGATCGCGATGTTGTTCTCCACAAGCCCAGACACCCGCGCAATAACATCGGCCAAATCCCGCAAGACAGCGGTCGGAGTGTCACTGTTTTCCTCAAAGAGAGCGAGGTTTTCCAGATCGAAAATCTCGATGATCATGCCCTCGTCGGTCACCCGTGTGATGATATGTTTCAGGCTCTCTTTTTCGACGATGCTTTCGCCGCCGATCCCCATCAAGGCTTCTTCGATCTTCCGATATGCCTCCTCGGCTTCCAGATCTCCGCCCTTTTCGGAGGTGGCATTTTCGCCATTTGCGGTCATCCCCATTTCGCCCCGCGCCTGGCGCGATTCTGCGGTGTGCAGACTGCTTGCTCCGGTGCCGTTTTGGGGCAGTGTCATCTCCGAGAAGACAGACTCGCCGCCAAAATTACCGTCGCCACCGCCCGAAACCCGCGCGATCGGAACCGTGGGGCTGAAATAATCGGCCACGCCTTTGCGCTGCTGTTCTGTTGTTGCATTCAACAGCCACATCAAGAGAAAAAAGGCCATCATAGCCGTCACGAAGTCTGCATAAGCAACTTTCCAAGCACCGCCGTGATGCCCGCCGCCGACAACTTTTTTCTTTCTCTTGATGATGACTGGCGCCAAATTGCTCTGCGCGCTCATATTCACCACCTTGTTTTACTCACCCACCTTCAGAGCTAAGCCAGAACTCTTACCGGTGCCTTAACAAAACAAGGCATTTCTATGATCTATAAAGACCTTATTAAGGCACCCTGACGGGCCTCAGCGCATGGTGTCTCCGGGCGCGATCCGCGGCGTCAGAACAATCTTTTCATCAAAGCTCATGGCCTCATCAGCAGAGCGTGCAAGAATAATCTCTGCGGCCTTCTGACCGATTTCGGCGCGGCAGGCATCCATCGTGGCCAGCATCTTGGGCAGGCCTTGCAAAAGCTCAACGCCGTTGAACCCTGCCAAACCGATCTGCCCGGGCACATCGATTCCGGCTTCAAGACAATAGAGCAGGCCGCCCGCACCGATCATGTCATTGGAATAATATATAAAATCCAGATCGGGAGTGCGCTCGAGCACAGCTTTGGTCATCTCGCGCCCCTTGGCCAGCGCGGACCCGCCTGAATAGAACTCCTGATCGGCTATTTCGATACCGGCCTTTGCCAGCGCTTCGGTGAAGCCTTCAAAGCGTTTACGGGCACGGTGATCGAGCGGCATTTTTGTGCCCAGAAAGGCGATCCGCTTATGCCCTGCGGCCACAATCGCTTCGGCCATCTTGCGCCCCGCCGCGCGGTGACTGATGCCCACAGCGGTGTCTACCGGCTCGCCGTCCACATCCATAATCTCGACCACAGGGATACCCGAGGCGGCCAGCATGGCTCGCGCATTATCAGAATGCTCCAGCCCCGCAATGATCACCCCCGAAGGCCGCCACGACAGCATCTCATAGAGCACCTTCTCTTCTTTTTCGGGCAAATAATCGGTGATCCCGACAACCGGCTGCAAGCCGCTGTTCTCCAGAACGCTGGTCACGCCCGACAAAACTTCGGGAAACACCATATTTTTCATCGAAGGGATGATCACGGCCACGAGGTTGACCCGCTGGCTGGCCAGCGCCCCCGCGATCTTGTTGGGCACATAGCCAAGGCGCTTGGACGCTGCGAGGACTTTCTCCCGCGTGGCGTCTGAAACGTCGCCTCTGTTGCGCAATACGCGGCTCACCGTCATCTCTGAAACACCAGAGGCCTCCGAAACGTCTCTGAGTGTCAGAGGCCGAACACTGCGCTTCATCACGGTCAAAATCCTCGCCTTTGTGCGCCTTTATGCTAGCGCAACCAGCGCCCCGCCCGCAAGCGTGTTTGGGGGCAGCCTTGCAGGCGCGGCTTTTGCTGAAAAGCAAAGCTTGACTCTTAAATTTATCGCAGCATCAATGAAGTTGTATCACATCGGAAAAACTGTGGGCCTTTCGCTTTTGCGTTCCGTCTTTGAGGCAGGGTCTACAGACGCCGCAATGCAGTTGAAATTAGGCTATCGGGCGGACGCTTTTGCAGCGCTTGTCCGGTTTAGAGAAGTTTAAGAATGCTGACACATAGACCAACGTCGCCTTGGGTGCTGAACCCAATGATGCGCAGGCAAACGGGATGTGATCTGGTTTCTGGCAGGGCTGGGGGATTGTTGATCAATTTAACCCATTTGCTGGATATCCTTAATGATACAGACTCCAACACTCCGTCTTGCCACTGATATTGGTGGAACCTTCACTGACACGGTTATTGTCGATGAACAGGATACTGTCATTGCATCGACCAAAACCCTGACGACACATGAAAACCCCGCCGAAGGCGCGATGCAGGGCGCCAAACGCGCGCTTGTTGCGGCGAAGGCGCGGATCGAAGACATCTCCGGATTTATTCATGGAACCACGCTTGCAACCAATGCGTTGATTGAAAAGCGAGGGGCCCGCGTTGCGACGATAACGACGCAAGGCTTCCGGGATATTCTGGAAATTGCCTATGAGCGTCGCTACAGCCAGTATGACATCAATATAGAAAAGACCGATCTGCTTGTGCCGCGTGAGCGCTCATTGACGGTTCCGGAGCGGATGTCTGCTGCGGGAGAGGTGATTGAGGCCCTGGATGTGGGCGCTCTGCCAAAGCTTCTGGAGGAGCTGGAGGCAACCGGGGCGGATGCGGTTGCGATCTGTTTGTTGCATTCTTATGCCAACAGCAGCCATGAGGAACAACTGCGCGACCTGCTTCATGCTGCGCGGCCTGATCTGGTTATCTCGATCAGTTCAGAGGTCAGCCCGGAGGCGCGCGAGTTTGATCGTTTGTGCACCACCATTGCCAATGCCTATATCCAGCCCATGATGGCGCGCTATCTCGATGCTTTTGCGGCGCGGTTTGCGCAGGAAGGCTTGCGCTGTCCGATCCTGATGATGACGGCCGGGGGCGGCATGACCACGCTTCAGACGGCGGCCCAGTTTCCGATCCGTTTGGTTGAAAGTGGCCCGGCGGGGGGGGCTATTCTGGCTGCCCATATCGCTGCTGAAAGCGGTTTGGACGAGGTCTTGTCTTTTGATATGGGGGGCACAACCGCCAAGCTCTGCCTGATTGACAAGGCACAGCCCCAAAGCTCGCGGCAATTCGAGATTGGCCGTGCGGCGCGCTTTATCAAAGGGTCGGGAATGCCTGTGCGTATTCCTGTGATTGAGATGATCGAGATCGGGGCGGGAGGCGGCTCTATTGCCGGGGTGGACAGGCTTGGCCGCCTGACTGTCGGACCGAAGAGCGCGGGGTCAGAGCCTGGCCCTGTCGCCTTCGGGCGCGGAGGGACAGAGCCGACCGTGAGTGATGCGGATATTGCCCTTGGTTACATTCAGGCCGAGACCTTTGCTGAGGGTCAGTTCCAGATTGATGTGGCGGCCGCCAAGACGGCCCTTGCGACCTTTATCGGAGAGCCGCTTGGTCTTGACGCTTTTGGGGCGGGAGATGGTGTCAGTCGTATTGTAGATGAGAGCATGGCGAGCGCGGGCCGCACTCATGCGGTTGAATCCGGTAAGGATTTGGGGCCGCGCACGATGATTGCCTTTGGTGGAAATGGTCCTCTGCACGCCTGTCGTGTGGCGCGCAGTGCCGGGGTTGAGCGTATTCTTGTGCCGGCCAATCCGGGCGTCGGCTCGGCGGTTGGCTTCCTTTTTGCGCCTGTTTCATTTGAAATAGTGCGCAGCCGTTATGAGATGCTCCAGACGATTGATCTCGGCGCCATCAACACATTATTTGACAGCATTTGCGCGGAAGCGCTCAGCGTTGTGCGGCAAGGCGATGCAACATCCGAAATTGAAACCCGCCGGATCGCCTATATGCGCTATCATGGACAGGGCCATGAAATCGAAATCGGCCTGCCGGACCGCCCTTTGACGGCTGACGATCTGGGGCCTTTGGCGGCGGCATTTGAGGCAGCCTATTCGCGGCAGTTTTCCCGCCCCGTTCCGGGAATGGTGATCGAGATCCTCAATTGGTCGGTGCATATAGCCACGGCAACAGGGCGTGAAGCGGTGCAGATGCCTATGCCTCCCCTTCGGACAATATCACCTCCAGAGCGCAGGCACATTTTTTGTGATGTTCATGCGCGGCACGTCGAGGCGGCGTTTGTTCATCGCGACAGCCTCGTTCCGGGAGATACGTTGAGCGGGCCTGCATTGGTGGTGGAACCTCAAACAACCACTTTTGTCGGAACCGATTTTACCCTGCTTGTGGATGCCCGCGGCAATCTTATTCTCAACCGTGAGGTGACAGCATGACCCATATTTCTCCCGCCCGTTTGCAAGTGATGTGGAACCGGCTGCTTGCTGTTGTCGAGGAGCAAGGCCAGACTTTGATCCGGGCTGCCTTTTCGCCAATTGTTCGGGAATGCGGCGATATTTCGGCAGGGATATTTGACGCACAGGGCCAGATGCTCGCGCAGGCTGTTACGGGCACGCCGGGCCATATCAACACCATGGCCGAGGCGGTCAAAACCCTGCGAGAGCGCTTTCCCGCCCAGATGATGAAGCCGGGTGATATCTATATGACGAATGATCCCTGGCTGGCTTCAGGGCATCTCAATGACTTCTTGTTGATGATGCCTGTGTTCAAATCGGGTCAGGTGATCGGATATACGTCCTGCACTTCGCATCTGGTTGATTTGGGCGGCCTTGGAATGGGGCCTGAGGGGTCAGATATTTATGATGAAGGCTTGTTGATCCCGCCTTGCAAGCTTGTGGATCAGGGCGAGGTTAGCGCCTTGTTGATGGATATTGTGCGCGCGAACTCACGCGAACCTATTGCAAACGAGGGCGATATTTATGCCTTGATTGCCTGTTGTGAAGCCGGGGCAGACCGGCTTGTGCGGATGATGAATGATTATGAGCTGGAGACGCTTGATGCGTTGTCTGACTATATCATCACGACGTCGAGGCGCGGCACGCTTGATGCGATTTCACGCGTGCCTGCCGGGGTGTATTTTAATGAAATGACCATGGATGGTTATGAAAAGCCGCTGACCCTCAAGGCTAAGCTCACGGTGACAGAGGACCGCTTGCATCTTGATTTTGCGGGAACATCGGGGTGTTCTGCAAAGGGTATCAATGTGCCTCTCAATTATGCGACCGCTTATTCCGTATTTGCGATGCGCTGTATTATCGGGGCCGATATTCCGAACAATGCAGGTTCACTTGAACCCTTTGTTGTGACGGGGCCAACAGATTGTATCCTGAACGCGCAACGCCCGGCACCTGTCGCGATGCGCCATACATTGGGGCAGATGACGCCTGATCTTGTGCTTGGGTGTTTGCATCAGGCTTTGCCTGACAAAGTTCCGGCGGAAGGGGCGTCTTGTATGTATGACTTGCCCATGCGGCACACAGCAGATGCTGCGCGCAACGGTGGTCGGGAGTTTGCCGTAGAGCTGGTTCACAACGGCGGAACGGGCGCGCGCCCCATGTTGGACGGGCTGTCTGCGACGGCCTTCCCCTCGGGTGTATTTGGCAGCCAAGTCGAAATGACGGAAGCCACTGCCCCTGTGACGATCTGGAAGCGCGAACTGTTGCCGGATTCTGGCGGAGCAGGACAGTTTCGAGGCGGTTTGGGCCAACGGATCGAAATGACCTCTTCGATTGATGAGCCGTTTTTGGTATTCTTGTCGGTGGAGCGGCTTCGCAACCCTGCGGCAGGCCGGGCGGGCGGGTTGGCCGGCGCTGTCGGGCGTATTCGGGTGGATGGTCGCCCAGCCGATATTGCTGGCAAATGCGAACTGCGGGTTGAGCCGGGTGAAAGGCTGATTTTTGACACGCCCGGTGGCGGCGGCTTTGGCGACCCTGCCGAGCGGGATCCGGGGCTGCTGGCTCAGGATATGGCCAGCGGTTTGGTGACACCGGATGGCGCGCGCCGTGATTACGGGGCCGGATTATGATCCGCGCGGTGGCCCCTGTTGCCGGGATGGCAAGCTACCCTTTGGCCGATCTGGGCAGCAGCACGGCGATATCGCTCGCACAGAACGAAAGCGCCTTTTCGGTCAGCCCAAAAGCGCAGGCCGCGGGGCAAGCCGGATTGGAACACGCGACACAATACCCCGATCCGGATTGGCACGCATTGCGCGCGGCAATCGCGTCGGCGCATGGCGTGCACGCTGAGCAGATATTGTGCGGCGCAGGCTCCATGGAGCTTATTGGCTGCCTGATCAGGGCCTTTGCGGGGCCTGGTGATGAGGTATTGGGGACGCAATTTGGGTATCTTTTTGTTTCGACGGCCTGCCAGCAGGCCGATGCGACCTATGTGCGCGCGGAGGAGCCTGACTTTACTGTTTCTGTAGATTTGCTGCTGGCTGCGGTGACCGAAAAGACGCGTATTGTCTTTTTATGCAACCCCGGAAATCCGACAGGCACACGTATTGCGAACCGCGATATTGTGCGACTGCGCGAGGCTTTGCGCGCGAACATCTTGTTGGTTGTCGATCAGGCCTATGGCGAATTTGATGATCAGGATCAAAGCGCCGTGTTTGATCTGGTCGCGCGGGGAGATACGGTTTTGATGCGCACGTTTTCTAAAGCCTACGGCCTTGCCGGAGCGCGGGTCGGGTGGGGCTATTTTCCTGCGGACATTGCAGAACAGACCCGAAAGCTCATGAACCCGAACAATATCTCGACCGTCAGTCAGGATATGGCGACGGCTGCGATGCTGGACCAGTCGCATATGAGAGAGGTTGTTCGCCAAACCGCGCTCATTCGAGAGCGGTTTGCTGCCCGATTGCGGACCATGGGCCTAGAGGTGCCCGAGAGCCACACAAATTTTGTGCTCATTTCGTTTAAAGACGTAGAGACGGCCAACCGCGCGAATACCGCCCTGTTAGAGGCCGGCTACATTCTGCGGGGCATGGGGGGCTATGGGCTACCTGCGTGCTTGCGCGCAACGATCGGGACGGCTGATGTGATGGATGCGGTCGCGGCTATTTTGGAGGAATTGACCTATGAATGACGCGCGCAGCGGCCCCAAAATCGGGGTTCTGGTTCCCTTTACCAATTGTAACCTTGAGCCTGACATGATGGCGATGTGCCCGCCCGGGTGCACCGTGCATTTTGCCCGTATGGGGGGCTATGATGTTGACGAGATTCCCGGATCCGACCAAATGGCAGGGTTGGGTGCCTCTGACATTTCAGAGAGTTTGCGCCTGCTGTCCGGGGTCCGGCCGGCTGTGATCCTTTATGGGTGCACATCGGCAACACTCACACATGGCACCGGTTTTGACATCGAATTGGCCGCGCGGATCAAGGCGGGATCTGGTGCTCTGTCCTTAACAGCGGCTGGCTCTTTGGTAGAAGGGATCAAAGCGCTGGGGGCGACACGTGTTGGATTTGCCTCGCCTTATTTGGGCGAAATCAATGATCAGGCTGTCCAGTTTTTGTCAGACTCGGATATATCTGTGATCAGGCGGGCCGACATCGGGCGTGCCCTTGGAAATTATGGCCAAGGAGAGTTGACGCCCGATGAGGTCTTTGATCTGGCGTGTCAGGCAGATCATCCTGATGCTGAGGCGATCGTGCTGTCATGCACCGATATGCGCTCTGTCGAGGCCATCCAGCGGATTGAAGACAGATTGGGCAAACCTGTTGTGACGTCCAATCAAGCAATGGTCTTTGCAGTGATGCGCGCCTTGGGTTTGCCCAGACATCCCGGCGTGACAGGGGCTTTGTTTGACTTGCTTTAGGGCCTTCAGGCTTAGTATCCCCTTGCAGGGTTTACGATATTTGTCAGCGTGTGGCCTTGTCTGTAGCGTGTCAGGTTTTCGCAAAACATACCGACAGATTTCAGCTCCCAACCGTCATAGACCGAGGAACAATGCGGTGTCAAAATGACGTTTTCGAGCGCCCAAAGCGGGCTATCTTTGGGCAAGGGTTCGGTTTCAAAAACATCCAGCGCTGCGCCTTTCAGGGCGCCGTTGGATAGCGCTGCCGCCAAGGCGGATTGATCGGTTACCCCGCCGCGGGATATATCAATCACCACAGCATCGGATTGCATGGATGCAATCGCGGCTGCATCGACCAGCCCTTGGGTGCTTGGCAGGAGAGGAACGCAAATAACGATATAATCTGCTTTTGACCAAAGGTCGGGGAGGGCGTCGATTCCATGGATTTCATCCACGTTGTCCATTGGAGCGGGGCGGGCGCGGGCGCCCAAAACACGCATCCCCATGGCGCGACACCGCTTTGCAACGGCTTGACCTGTCTGGCCCATACCAAGGATCAGGACGCTTTGGCCGGCGATCGGCGTGACCTTGCCCGAGACCCACTCGCGCGCCTTTTGGGCTTTCTTGAAGCCTGCGATATCGAGCGAGAAATGCAACATGGCACCAAGCGTGTATTCTGCCATCATATCCGCAGCGACACCGGCTGCATTTGTCACGGTCAGGCGTGCGGAGTCCCAAGTTGCGAGGTGATCTGTGCCTGACCCGCCTATGGACAACCATTTGACTGTCTCACTCTCAACAATGGCGTCTCGCGGGAAGCCCGATGTCCCCCCAAAACGCACCGAATAAATAACCTCAGGTCTGTGGCGGGCTATTGTATCAGGCAGCGCGGCGTAGCTATCGCAGGTCAGGACCGTCAGATCAGGATGCGCCGCGACGACCTTATCACGCGCGTCTGCAGGGTTATCCGTGTGCAAGAGAACCGTTGGTGTGCGGGTCATTTGGATGTCTCCCTGGAGTATGTCGCGCTGATGGTGTCTGTGGTCAGTCCCTCATATGTGACGTTATCTTAGATGTTCAGCCTATTGAAGACTCTGAGTGCTTTGAAGAAGCGTCAGGGCGATTGTGCCCGAATTGAGAGACTGGTTTTGATTGATCTGCTCTTGCAAAAAGTAGAGCTGTGTCAGCCTGTCGAGCGTTTCAGGCTGGGCAAGGTCACTCAGATTATCTGTCCCAAACCGTCTTTGTGCAGTGTCTTTGAAGACCTCCAACTGTTGGTCGATATCAATCTGGCCGAACTCACTCGGCAGGCCAAAGGCAACTTCAAACACTTCACGCAGCGCGGCATTTCCCATAACCGAATACCACTTGGCGTCATTGGAGGAGCTTTTGGCGGCAATTTCAGGCAGCTCGCGCTCAAGGTTCAGGCCAAAGCGGAAGGTTTCATTTTGCTCGCCAACAGCAATTTCAAAAGAGCAGCGTTCGTATTGGGCCACAATTTTTTCCGCGAACCCCGGCATCACGGTCTGGGCGGTTGTGTCAAAGCCAAAAGCGTTGGCAAGAGCGGTGTAGCGGGAATCAGAGAGCTTGGTTGCGAGTGCGCCCTGAGCGGTTGTCCCTTCAGAGAGAACCTTATGGATGAAGTATTTGTTGTTGATGTCGTCAGACAAGCCAAAAGCGCCAAGGGCGACTTCAAGCAAACGCCTGTCCGAAACCAGATCATCGGCTGATTTCACGTTGCCGATGTTCTCGGCAAAATACTCACCGGCCTTTTGAAGATTTGGCGCGCTGTTATAGGCCTCGGTCTGACGATCGATCGTGTTTTGCAAAAGTCTCCACCCGGCCAAACCGGATGTGGCGACAATGGGTTGAAAGCTCATTGTAGTCTCGTTGCGAGCAGGCGTTCCTCGCGTGGCAAAAGCGTGCGTAGGGCTTTGAGACATTTGTAATACTGGTTTTCTGTCACGGCGGCTGTCGCCAAATCGAGCTGTGCCCTGCTGTCATGATCTGTGAGCACTCTGCTCAACTCTTCGATCCGGCGCAATATCTGCAACTTGGCATCAGCGGCGGTGCTGTCTCCGGTCAGGACCAGTTGGGTCGCAAAGCAGGCGCGGCGAACCGGTGTTGTTGCCTCTTCGGGATGAATGGCGTCCTTGAGGCGTAGAATTTTTGCATCGGGTGTTTTGATCGCAAGGCGCGAGCGTTTATCGCCGTTTTCGATCACAGCGCCATTGATCAGGACACGTTCACGCGGGCCGAGTTTTAGGATGAGACCTGTCATTTTGCTGCTCCGCTTGCCAAACCACGCATAATTGCGGCGTTGATTTCAATCAGGGGGGCAATGCTGGCGCCTGATTTCAACACCTTTGGAGAATAGTCTTGGGTGAACTCGGCCAGATAGAAAATACGCGCGCGCAAGTCCTGAGACAGGGTGTTCCCGTTGCTTGCGACGTCGGTTGCGAGGAGGGTCCAGAGTTTTCTGTTTTTGTGAATCGCATCGGCCAGAGCGGGGAACCCTTGTGGCCCCATGGTCGCGGCGATTCTCATATTGTTGGTAACTTTGGCGAAGATTTCATATTCGGTCCCCCGATTGGTTCGGGTCGGGGCGCTTTGGGATGTATATCCCGCGATAGCTTGGGATTGGGCGTTCATTGCTCAGCCTCGTGATTATTATTTTGTGTGAAACGCAATCAATAGGCCGGGTGCGCAGCCGTCTGCGCACCCGGTGCTCTTGTTAGCGGAAGAGCGAGAGCAAGGCTTGAGGCGATTGGTTGGCAATCGAAAGCGATTGCACGCCAAGCTGCTGCTGGACTTGAAGCGCTTGCAGACGCGCAGAGGCTTCTTCCATGTTGGCATCCACCATGGCACCGATCCCTGTTTTGAGAGAGTCGGTCAGGTTTGAGATAAACTCGGCTTGCGTGCTGATCCGACCCTCGGCAGAGCCAAAGGACGCGGCGGCGTCAATGGCTGTGTTGATCAGTGTTTCAATAGAGCCCAAAGCCGCTGTGGCCCCGACCTGTGTTGAAACGTTGATCGCCGCAACCGCTCCAAGGCCACCGGCCGAGGCATTCATGAATTGACCGCTCACGGCAAGGCTTGTGGTGCCATTGTTTGTGATTGCCAATTCGCCCGGCGTGCCGCTGTCATAGTCAACGGTCACGTTCAGTCCGGTTGCTTCGATTGCGTTTTTCAGGCCGAGCGCCACCACGTCTCTTGTTGTGGTTGAGGCGACATCTTCAGCGGTGATCGTGTAAGAGATATCGGTGTCGCCGAGGCGCATCGAAATACTGTCACCCGCCGCGAAAACTGTCGTTGCGATGGTGATCGCAGCGTCATCCGCCGCGCCGCCGGTTGCATCGAGGGCAAACCCGAAGCTGTCAAGGCTTGCCGATACGCCATTTGTGGCCGCGCCTGTCACGAAGGCCGCTTTGGCGACATAGCCGCCAGTTGAAAGGTTGTTTCCAGAGACCTGGATGTTGCTCGAATTGACCCCTGTGCTGGACCGGTCAAGCGACGACAGGACGTTGACCGAAGCGGAGGAGCCGTCAACAAGATTGAGACCATTGAACTGAGCGGCAGAGACAACGGAAGCAATCTGCTCCTTCAGCGCCGTGACGTCTGTGTTGATTTTGGCGCGATCCACGTTGTCACCCTGGGCGGCAACGATCTTGGTTTTCATCTCGGTGAGCAAATCTGTGATTGTCTCTGCGGCATTGCGCGCAACAGCAACTGTAGATTCGCCAAGGGCAAGGTTGTCTGATATCGCCTTGAAGCCGTTGACGTCGGATTCCATGACTTTGGAGATCGCCCAGACAGCGGAGTTTTCTTTGGCAGAGCTTACACTTTTACCTGTGGAGATCTGGTTTTGAACGTCAGATAGGTTTTTGTTGATACCCTTCAAAGTCTGAAGGGCGACCATTGCACTGTTGTTTGTCAGAATACTTGACATCTTTTGAGTTCCTTTTGACACGAGGCGCTTTGCGCCCACCTAAAGTTCGCCCTCTTTGGGCGGGTTATGCCGTTCTGACCTGTGCAGCTCTGAGTTTGATGTGAAGCTGCGCCACCCGATAACCGGATGCAAAAACATCATGTGGGTGTGCGGCTTAATGAAGCCTTAACAGCGGCTTTAGAACTCTACTGAATTTATGACAAAACAGTCATGCCCGCTTTTCAAGCGTGTTTTTTTGACTGCCAAGGATCGTTTTCTTTTTGCCGCTGGCATCATAACTTTCTAGGCTTTTGCGCACTTTTTGCAGGGTGGCGAGGCGGGTGGATACCGATTTGATCCCGCGCGTCGCACTTTCGAGCATGGCCTGATTTCGGATCGCTTTGGTTTGAAGCCCGCGCAATGTGCTGACGTCGGGAAGAGGCGAGGCGTTGAGCGCGGTGACAAGAGCCTGCTTCTGGTCGAGCAGTTTTACCAGCGTATCCAGATCACCGCTGACCAATGCTTTGTGCTCTTTTTCAAGTAGGGTGTGAATTTGGCTGATGAGGCTATTCGAATTGTGTTGGGGCATCATGTTTCTCCTTTAGGGCGTTGAAAATTGACTCGGCGAGGCCTATCCCGCCGCTCTGGACAAGCGTTTTAGCGTGCGCCTCGGCAAGGAAAGAGGCGAAGTGCTCTTCGCCAGCGCCTCCGCCAAAAGCGTCTCTTGTTTTGCCCAAGCCCGCGGCTTTCAGCATTTCGGCGAGGAAGCTGGCTTCCAGATCCCGGGCCGCTTGTTGCAGCTTGGCGTGTTGCTCTGCCGGCGGGCCAGCCTGAGCGGGTATCTGCGCAGACAGGGCTTTCAAGTTTGTCACGGATTTACCTCCAATTCTTTGGATATTCATTGTTTTACGCCAGAAACGGTAAATATGCGGTAACCAGAAGATGAGATAGTTGCGGTGTAGGAAGAAATCCCGAGGCCAAAACATGATGCTAAATGCTCCGTTTGCGCAGCAGCTTTTGAAACCGAATGACACAGGAGCACCGCCACCACAGGCGGGCGATCCTGTTGCGGGGGAGACGCGCGGGCTTGCCTTCGCGGATCTTTTTGAGCGGTTTTCGGAGGCGCCTTTGCAGGCTTCATCCCAAATGAGTGTTGGCCCGGAGCGGGGCCTCAAACCGTTACAGAAGGCAGAGCCGGATCCTGTGGCAGGCTCAAAGGAGGAGCAGGTGACAGGAGAAGCGACTGTTGATTTTGCTCAAGTGGCGGCTGAGACAGAGCCGGAAAACGAGAGTCAGCCTGAGACACGGGGTGATCTTGAGATTGCGAAGGCAAATCCGCAGCCATTGCCAAACGCAGAGCCACAGCATCGCGTGGCGAACGCGCCGGACATCCCAGCTGCTCCGGAGCGCCAGTCTGGTGGGCAGGTGGTCGAGACGAATGCTGATCCCCGTCGCGTCTCTTTGGATGCGCGTTCGGATGTGCAAAACCCCGTTATGCGCGGTGAGGCCTTTGTTCAGGCCCCGAGCGCGCGCGCGCCAGAGACGACCACAGAGGGGGAGCGTGCGTCATATCAACTGCCATCTGATGGCTTGGAGCTTTCACGCCCGACACCTGAAGAGGCAACGCGTGGTCCAATGGAGGAGCGCGCTGACAAGGTTGATACACACGAGCCTCAAAGGGCGCGCGCGAGAGACTATGCCAGCTGGCAAATAGCCGGGCTTCAGGCTCCTGTCGCCGCTGCGCAAATCGGGCAGACAAAAGCGCCCACTCTTGAACAGAGATATGATCAGCCCGCTCATATGCTCCGCTCTCCGGGCGAAGAGGCTGTGCGCGAAGAGGTTGTGCGCGAAGAGGTTGCGGGCGAGAGAATAAAGCCCGGATATGTCCCGGCGCTGGCCCCGCAAGGGCTTGAGGAGCGGCTCACGCGGACGGCCATGGAGCCTGTGATTGGGCAGGCCACCGGTGAGTCTAAAGCGCCGCCTATGCCTATTGTCGAGCGCCTTGGCCGCTTTGCACCGCCTGAGGAAAAGCCTGTCAGACAGTTCGAGACGACTAGAGAATTGCAGGCGGTTCCGTCTGAAACCTCTCCGGTTGATCATCCCGAAGAGCAGCCCAAGCCATCAGATATGCGCGCGACCATTTCGGCGCCGACGCCCGGCTTTGGCACGCTGTCTCACTTTGTGCCGCCTGCGTCCGGGGCTGTTTTAACAGAAAGTGCACGCGAGCGCGATCTGCTCTCGTCCGAAGGCTTGCCGCAGGTTTCTCACGCAGAGCTTGGCCGCTCTTTGCAGCAAGCATCTGCGGTGGCTGCGCCGGTTTTGAATGCGGAGCGCGCGATCGTTATTGTCAGAGATGCGCTTGATGAGATGGTCAACACCAAGCAGCGCGAAATCGAGCTTCAGCTTCACCCGAAAGAGCTTGGGAAGCTGCGCTTTGTGATGAGCGCGGGCGAGGGGCAGATGCTCGTGCAGGTCTTTGCCGAGCGGTCCGAAACACTGGACGCGCTGCGCCGCCACGCAGACATACTCGCGCGTGAATTCTCGTTTGAGGGTTTTGACACAGCAAGTTTCAACTTCAGCCAAGATAGGTCTGATCACAGCGACATCGCGCCGTCCTCCAGAGAGGGGGAGGCCGGGCTGGAGCCAAGCAAACCTGATTTGGACGTATCAAGATATGAATGGCGCAAGCTGGATGCGCGACTGGACATCAGGATTTAGAGGAGCAGATCATGACAGAGATTTCACCCGTTTTCGCACAGACAGCAAACTATACGGCGAGCGCCACGACGCAACCGGCGCTGACCTCTGATTTTCAGACCTTTATCAAGATGCTGACGGCACAGGCCGAAAACCAAGACCCTCTCAATCCGATGGACTCGGCCGAATACGCATCGCAGTTGGCGAGTTTTTCATCTGTCGAGCAACAGGTGAAGACCAACGATCTGCTGGCGGGATTGGCCGCGCAAATGGGCTCGTCCAATCTTGCCCAGCTCTCCAATTGGGTCGGGATGGATGCGCGGAGCGCGGCGACCGTTCGGTTTGAGGGCGCTCCGTTGACATTGCATCCGCTTCCGGCGCGCTTGGCAGATGAGGCTTATCTTGTCGTCTCCGATGAGAGCGGACAGGAAGTGCAGCGCTTGGCTTTGCCTCTGGACGGTGCGCCTATCGAGTGGGCCGGCGTGGCTCAGAGCGGGGCGGCATTGCCAACAGGATCATACCGCTTTGAAGTGGAAAACTATGCCCAGGGCGCTCTTCTTGGGAATTCCCCTGTCGAAAGTTATCAGCGTGTTGAAGAAGCACAAATGATTGATGGTCAAATCATTCTCCTGCTTCAGGGGGGTGGGGCGATTTCGCCTGAAGATGTGATCGGGCTGCGCAGTTAACGCAGTTTCTGGACTGTGATATATCCGTTTTCCGTGCCGAGCCATTGGCGCGACTGAACGATACGCCCGCCTGATGTAACTTTATAGGTGTTTAGAAAGGTCACGCCGTCTCCCGTGCAGTCTTCGCTTACGACCGTGACTGCGGAGTGAATTTCTCCAACGGATAAAACCTCTGTGCCATGGGTCTTGATCTGACAGCTCAACCGGATGATGACCTCATGGTTTTCACCGTCGAGATAAATATGTGTGCGGTCTGCGCGTCCGGAGTGCGCATTGCGGATCAGGGCCAGAGACGGGCTCACCTGCGCAGCCATCAAATCTGCGCCAAGACCACGGCTTGAGACAATAATGCCGTGTCGCTCGCTGAGTGTGCGCCGGTCGGTAGACGCCCACGTGCTATGGGCGCTGTTCACGGACACTTCCGTGAGCAGTGTGAAATTGCGCCGATCCTCGATGAAGGCCAGCGCGAGCGGCTTTTCTGTCGTGTCCAGCGCCACTGTGATACCTTTGGTAAGGTCGTCAGCAGACGGGGCGGCGGGCGTGACAGAGGCCCTCTTTTTCACCAATCCTTTTACGACTTCCAGCCCTTTGCCGCGGTCGGGTTGGTTGCCGCAGGCCACAAGAGCCAGTGACAGGATCAGAAACAACGCAACAGATCTTTTGTGAAAGCTCATCTCCAGAACCTCCCCCATGTTTTTTGCATCTCTGCGCCGTGTGTGTCGCGCACACTGCTATACAGCCGGCCCGTCACGTTCACACGCGCCCCGCCATCCCGTGTGAGCGAGCGAATGGTGCTTTCACTCTTGCGTTTGGTCGCGTTTCCAAGTGCCCAGCTCATAGGCACCGTAATTCGAATACCCTTGTCAAAAGAGCCTTCCCCGAATTGAGCGGCCGAGAGGTCTGTTTTGGTCACATAGGCCCCCACGCGCCAGCCGTTGCCAAACTCCCGATCCAGCGTGACGGTGGCGCCATAATCGCCCGCAAGGTAGCGCCCGACATCGATCTGGGTGTGAAAGCCATTGCCAAAGTCATAATATGCCGAGAGGTGTCCTGTTGCGACGCTATAGTCCTGCAGACCAAACCTCTGATCAAAATCGCGCTGGGCGACATAGTTTAGCTCGGCGCCAAGCGCGAGCCGACTGGAAACGGGTTTCCAGAGAAGTTCGCCCGAGAGGCCGGCATACATTTGCTCAAGATATCCGACAGTCACTCGACCATATAGGTTTTCGCCCAATCGCCCGAACTTGGCGATGGTCAGGTGCTCGATTTTTGGTCCGCTGCCCATGGCGTAAAAACGGGCATCAGAGCGGACCTTGTGAGGCGGGCTCACTGGAACAATGCCGGTTCTGTTGGGGGAAAGGCCGTCCAGATTTCCGCCGAGTTTGTATGAGAGCGCGCCCGAGGCGACCCAGCCCGGGGCAATATGGTATTGAGCGTCGGCTTTTGCCACGACGTCTGCCCGCACAGGGCTATCCGGGTCAAAGACACTGAGCTGAACCACCGGGCCGAACCGCCAGTTCAGGCGCGGATATGTCTGGCTCAACGGCTCGTAATGATCAGACCGGCGGTCTGCCGAAAAACGGACGCGCTTCAGGATATTGGATGACGGCGAATGCTCCAGATCTTCGATGTCTGATCGCGCGACAGTGAGAGAGCCGGTTGGAACGCCTTGATTGGATTGGGTAACACTCAGAGTTTCGACGGATGCTGGCAAGATACGTGTCATGATCCTCAGGGTGCGGCCCAAGGCTTGGCTTTGAATATCAAAGCGTTCGTTGCGGATCAGAAGATCGGCGGACGTCTGGCTGATGCGGATCCCCTCAAGCACAATGCCTTCACGCGCGAGGGCTTTGGCGAGTTCTGTTTTGATCCGGGCTGTTTGAGTGACTTCGTCTGTCCAGCCAAGATCATGGGCTGATTTGCCTGTCCGCCTGGCAACGGGCTGTGGCGCGGTATCAGTCCCGCCAATGACGGGTGTGTTTTTCGGATCGAGCGTGAGGCTGACGTTCAATCCGAATTCGCTGCCATACATATAGGATGCACCAAGCTGGATCGTATTGTTTAGCTTATACTTTACGCCGAAATTTAAGGGTGAATTGATGGTGACGATATCGCCGTCTTCCTGCGTATAGGCGTCGGAGGAATACTCCACGGCAAAGCCCAGCTTTTTGCTGTGCTGATAGCCAAGGCCCGCAAAGCCAGCGACCGGGCCTCTAAACCATCTGTCGTAGTTCGGAATGCCACCAGCCCCGAGGATACCAGTGGGTCGTGTGCCCAGTGTCGCAAAGCTGTCGTGGCTGCCCAAACGGCCCCAGCCGAGACCGCCCGTCAGACGAAATTTTGACCCTATCGACTTTGTCGCCACAACATATTCGCCGCCATGAAGGCCTGTTCCGAGCAGGTCTCGCAGCCCGACTGCGAGGGCGGGGCGATAGCGCCCTTCGTCCAGCAGGCGATAGTGCACATCAAAGCTGCGGTCATAATACGACGGGAGTGAATATCCTGTGACGGTCAGGCCTCTCAAGGCAGAGTAGCGAAACACGCCGGACAAGCGCGGTGTAAGCTGGAAAGACAGGTTTGTTTTGGTCGTGCGGCCAAAGTAGGAGAGTGTTGTCGAGAGACGCCCATCTTGGGCCACTTCGGCTGTTGGCATATCAATCAGGCCACTGGACAGGCCATACATATTCACCCACTCGGTGGTCTGTTCGTTGGCTGAAAGAGCCTGGGGCAAAAGAAACGCACCGACCACGGCCCTCAACACGGATGCTTTAAACATATCCTGCACTCGTCATTACTACGTCACCCTGTCTAAACCAGACGATCCACTTTGGGTAGGATAAAGGGCGATATGCCTAATAAGGCGGTATTCAAAATGTCAGGTGAGCAGAAAATAAGCCGCGATGGCCGTAACCCCGGCACTGAGAAGGGCGGTCAAACCGATCTTCAGGCCCATCCGCGAGGGGGTAGGCTCAGGTTCTGGTGCGGCTTGGGCTGCGAGGGCCTTTTCCACGAGACCAGGCAAGCGGGGGCCAAAACGCGCCACAACCCGCAGGGTTTTCACAAGATCATTTGCAAGAGCACGAGGCCCAAGAGCGCTTTTGATATAATCTTCAACGATCGGATGGGCGACGTCCCAGATATTGAGCTGAGGGCTGAGACTGCGCGCAACGCCTTCCACCACAACCATGGTGCGTTGCAGCAAGATAAGCTCTGTGCGCGTTTCCATTCCGAACCGCTCGGTCACTTCAAACAGGTAGCTCAACAGTTTTCCCATCGAGATACGTGAGGCATCCATGCCAAAGATCGGCTCTCCCACAGCGCGCAGGGCGCGTGCAAACTCGTCAACATCGCGGTCTGCGGGGACATAGCCGGCCTCGAAATGCACCTCGGCGACGCGTTTGTAATCGCGCTTTATAAACCCGTAGAGGATTTCGGCATAAACACGGCGCGTATAGTCGTCGATATGCCCCATGATACCGAAGTCAAAGGCAATGATATCGCCGTTTGGCGCGACTTTAAGGTTGCCTTGGTGCATATCGGCATGAAAAAAACCGTCTCGCAGGGCATGGTTCAGAAAGAGCTGAAGGACGCGCGTGCCCAGCTCGTCACGGTTTAGCCCGAGCCTGTCGATCGCGTCGTTGTCGCCGAGCGGAACGCCCTCTGCCCAACTCATGGTCATGACGTGGCGGCTGGAGTGCTCCCAGATGATTTTGGGCAAAGCGAAGCCGGCATCGTCTTTGGTATTGGCTGCGAATTCACTCGCCGAAGCACTTTCAAGGCGCAGGTCCAGCTCTCCCTTCACAACGCCTTCAAAGTGCTCGATCACATCGCGCGGCTTGAGGCGGCGCGCGCCGGGGCTGAAGACTTCTATGAAGTTTGCGACGAAATAAAAAACATCGATATCGCGTTGAAAGGCCCGTTCGATCTTGGGGCGCAGCACTTTCACAGCAACGGTTTCGCCGGTTTCGCGAAGGCGCGCTTTGTGCACTTGGGCGATAGAGGCTGCGGCCACAGGCTCGCTGAAGTCTTCAAAGACGGCTTCGAGTGGCTGGCCAAGGTCCGCTTCGATCATCTGTTTGGCGGCAGACGTCGGGAAGGGGGGCAGCTTGTCTTGCAAGATGCGCAGCTGAACTGCGAGATCCTCGCCCACAAGGTCGGGGCGGGTGCTGAGCACTTGTCCGAACTTGATATAGGCCGGCCCCAGAGCCGAGAGGGCGCGTGCGGGCGGCGGCAGCGCAAGATCGCCGCGTTTGCCAATCCACTGGAACGGCCAGACGAGCGAGCGCGCGAGAATACGAAGCGGGCGGGGCGCGTCAAAGGCTTCAAGCACAACGGGCATTGCCCCTGTGCGCTCAAGCGTGGCGCCCATCCGGATCATCCGGATGATATTGTGCGGGCCCTTCAAATCTTCCAGCCTGAATGAAGCGCGGCAATACCGAGGCTCAGATTGCGATAGCTTGCGTTTTCAAAGCCCGCATCTTTGATCATCTGTAAGAAGGTGTCTTGGTCGGGAAAGCGGCGGATCGACTCGACAAGGTATTGATAGCTGTCCTTGTCGCCAGCAATGGCTTCGCCAAGGCGTGGAATAATGTTGAACGAATAAAGGTCATAGGCCTTTTGCATCAGATCGTTCGGGATCTGGCTGAACTCAAGGACCATAAGCCTCCCACCCGGACGCAACACGCGGAACGCCTCTGCAAGGGCCTCTTGGGGGCGGGTCACATTCCTGATTCCAAACGAGATGGTGTAAACATCAAAGCTGTTGTCAGGGAAGGGCAGCGCCATTGCGTCACCGACAACCCAGCTCAACTTGCGCGCCATTTGCTCGGCTTCGGCGCGTTTGCGCCCTTCAATGAGCATGGGTTCTGTCAAGTCACAGACAACTGCCTCGGCTTCGCCCGCGCGCGCCAGAAACCGGAAGGATATGTCGCCTGTGCCGCCCGCGACATCGAGCAATCTTTGCCCCGCGCGCGGCGCCAGCCAATCCATCATAGCATCTTTCCACAGGCGGTGGATCCCGAGGCTCATCGCGTCGTTCATCACGTCGTATTTGGACGCAACAGAGCCGAAGATACCTTGAACGCGTCCCGCTTTTTCTGACTCCGGGACGGTTTGAAAGCCGAAATGTGTAGTTTTCTCTGACATGGGCCTTGCCGTTTGCTGTGCTCCCTTCTCATATAGTGCCGAAGTGATGCGCACAATGCGCTGAAATGGCACGAAAAGAGCAAAGCGAGCAGCCCATGCCCGAACTTCCCGAAGTCGAAACCGTGATGCGGGGCCTTGCGCCTTCTATGGAAGGGGTTCGGATTGCAAAGGTTGATGTCAATCGTCCTGATTTGCGCTGGCCGTTTCCCGAGCGGATGGCAGAGCGGCTCAAGGGGCAGGTCATTTTGCGGCTGCGGCGGCGCTCCAAGTATATCCTTGCTGATCTGAGCAATGGAGAATCACTTCTCATTCATTTGGGTATGTCAGGGCGGATGACTGTTTCGGGCGATCCTCTCGGGCAGTTTGTGCATGAGCACCCGCACCTTGAGAAGCACGATCATGTGATCATCTGGATGGATGGCGGCGCCCGGATTGCCTTTAACGATCCGCGCCGGTTCGGAGCGATGGATTTGTTGCCCACCGAGACGGCCGAAAGCCACCCGCTTTTGGCCAAGCTCGGGCCAGAGCCTTTGGGCAATACGTTTTCGGAAAGCTATCTGGCCGAGGCGCTTTCCGGGCGGCGGACGCCGATGAAATCCGCGTTGCTGGACCAGCGGATTATTGCGGGGCTTGGCAATATATATGTTTGTGAAGTGCTTCATAAAACTGGGATTTCTCCAACGCGACTGGCGGGGCAGGTGAGCCGCGCGCGATTGAACAGGGTCGTGCCTGCTGTGCGGGATGTGCTTGAAACAGCAATCGCTGCGGGCGGCTCTTCTTTGAAAGACTTCAAACAGGCAAATGGCGAGCTTGGATATTTTCAGCACCAATTCAACGTCTATGACAAAGAGGGCGCGGACTGTCAGACAGCAGACTGCACGGGGGTGATCCGGCGGATCGTCCAGTCTGGACGTTCGACCTTCTACTGCCCGCTGTGTCAAAGATAGCTTGAACCATGCGACAGGAATGATATGGAAACGGCTCTGAGTGAAACAAGCGAAAGCGACCATCACATGGCTTTTGAGACGATCATCGTCGACGTGGAAGACCACATTGCCCTTATCCGCCTAAACCGCCCTGACGCGCTCAATGCGCTCAATGCAGAGCTGCTAACGGAGCTTGTCGAGGCGCTGAAAGACGCGCAGACAAACGATAAAGTGCGCTGCATCGTCATCACAGGCAGCGAGAAAGCCTTCGCCGCGGGGGCTGACATCAAAATGATGAGCGAAAAGAGCTTTGTGGATGTATTTACAGAAGATCTCTTTACGCCTGAAAGCCATGAGATAGCGCGGATCCGCAAACCGATTATCGCAGCCGTTTCTGGCTATGCGCTGGGCGGCGGATGCGAGCTTGCGATGATGTGCGATTTTATCATCTGTTCGGATACGGCCAAATTTGGACAGCCCGAGATCAACCTTGGCGTTATGGCGGGCCTCGGTGGCACGCAACGTCTGACAAGAGCGATCGGCAAGGCGAAGTCTATGGACATGAACCTCACCGGGCGCTTTATGGACGCTGAAGAAGCCGAGCGCGCCGGGCTTGTGAGCCGTGTCGTGCCTGCCAAAGAACTGATGAAGGAAGCGATGAGTGCCGCCGCGAAGATTGCCGAGAAGTCGATGATCACGGCGATGGCTGTCAAAGAGGCAACGAACCGCTCTTTTGAGATGACATTGAACGAAGGGCTGCTCTTTGAGCGCCGCGTCTTCCACTCGCTTTTTGCGACCGAGGACCAGAAAGAAGGCATGGCCGCGTTCAGCGAAAAACGTCAGCCGCAGTTCCGCGACAGATAAGCTCTGGTTTGGCCGATATATAAGGGTTTGCATTTGCAGCAAACTCACGTATACGGCCAGCCAATATATGCGCGTGCAGCCCGCTCTGGCTAGAATCACCACTTCGGTGTCGGCTATTGGGTGCAGTGCGTTTTAACGAAATAACATAACCGAACCGAGGTCTCTCACATGGCAAATTCGCCCCAAGCAAAAAAACGCGCTCGTCAAAACGAAGCACGCTTCGCTGTAAACAAAGCGCGCCGTTCACGTATCCGCACATATCTTCGCAAAGTTGAGGAAGCGATTGCTTCTGGCGACAAGGACGCGGCAGCCGCAGCGCTTCGCGCGGCACAGCCCGAGCTGATGCGCGGCGTCACAAAAGGCGTTTTCCATAAGAACACAGCAGCGCGCAAAATGTCACGCCTGACATCACGCGTTAAGGCGCTCGGCTAAGATCCAGCGCTCTTTTGACAGTTTGACGGCGCTCCATTCGGGGCGCCGTTTTTTGTTTTTTCCAGTGTTTTCAAACGGGCAAAAAAGCCCGCGGGATTCTTTTTGACGGAATCGAGAGTCAAGCGTGAAGATCAGTTGCTTGGCCGCCCAGCATATTGCTAATTTCAGTTCAGCGATTCACCTCGCTTTGGGGGGATAGACCGAATCTTGGCTTTGCAAAACAAGCCGGAACTTCATTTGCGGTCATATGTCCAAAGGGTAAAACAACATAAAATGCCACAGCCGGCTTTAGCGGGTTAACTGTGTTGTTTTGATTGGGGAATGCTCGTTTAGGAGCCCTGCTGCAAGGGCCCAGATGATATTTTTTGATGTTGGCTCAATTTGGGCTATTGGGACGAAACGGGACAAAAATGACAGATGAACAGTGGGGTGTGCTGCAAGGCAACCTTTTGAAAGCCGTTGGCAAGAACAACTATGCAAGCTGGATTGAACCGCTGGCTTTTGACGATCTTCGCGACGGTGTTGCAACCTTCAATGTCCCGACGACCTTTCTTGGAAACTACGTAAAGCAAAATTTTGGCGACCAGATTCTGTATCAGATGATGGGGCTTGGCCTGAATGTGTCCCGTGTGCGTTTTATTGTTGCGGCACAATCGCCCAATGCCGCAAACCAGCCTTTGGATAAATCAGATGGCGCCGCCGCACTGCCGGAGGCCGCACCTCAAAAGCGCGATACGCCAATCGCAGCCGCGCCTTTGGATCCGAAATTCACCTTCTCCAATTTTGTTGTGGGCAAGCCAAACGAGCTGGCCCATGCTGCCGCCAAACGCGTGGCGGAAGGTGGCCCTGTGACGTTCAACCCGCTGTTTTTATATGGTGGTGTCGGGCTTGGTAAGACGCACCTGATGCACGCCATTGCATGGGATCTTCAAACCAGTCGCCCTGATCTCAATGTGGTCTATCTCTCTGCCGAGCAGTTCATGTATCGTTTTGTTCAGGCGCTGCGCGACCGCAAGATGATGGATTTCAAGGAGCTGTTCCGCTCGGTTGATGTGCTTATGGTTGATGACGTGCAGTTTATTGCGGGCAAAGACAGCACGCAGGAAGAGTTTTTCCATACGTTCAACGCGCTGGTCGACCAGCGCAAACAGATCATTATCTCGGCAGACCGTGCCCCCGGTGAGATCAAGGACCTCGAAGAGCGGATCAAAAGCCGCTTGCAATGCGGTCTGGTGGTGGATTTGCACCCGACAGATTACGAGCTACGGCTTGGTATCCTTCAGTCAAAAGTCGAAGTGCAGCAGGCGCAATATCCCGAGCTATCGCTGGATGCGGGTGTGCTTGAGTTTCTGGCGCATCGCATCAGCACGAATGTGCGCGTGCTCGAAGGCGCTCTGACACGGTTGTTTGCCTTTGCCTCGCTCGTTGGCCGCCCGATCACGCTCGAGTTGGCGCAAGACTGCTTGGCCGACGTGCTGCGCAACTCCGAGCGCAAGATTTCGGTCGAGGAAATTCAGCGCAAAGTCTCGGAGCATTACAATATCCGGTTGAGCGATATGATCGGCCCCAAGCGTGTGCGCACATATGCGCGCCCGCGTCAGGTTGCTATGTATCTTTGCAAACAGCTGACAAGCCGCTCTCTTCCCGAGATTGGCCGCTGCTTTGGCGGACGTGATCATACGACGATCATGTATGGCGTGCGCAAAATCGAAGATATGCGCGCTCAGGACGGGCAGCTCGCTGAAGATATAGAGATTCTGCGCCGCATTCTGGAAGCGTGAGCCAGAGCGGGGGCCTAGGCGCTTGACGCCTTTGGCTTTCCAGTGGACAACACAAGAAAGAACTTGAGTTGACTGGGGGATGGGCTAGTTTGTTCGTCCCGCCAGCACAGAGGAGCTAGGGATGAAGTTTAGCATAGAGCGCGCCGCACTTTTGAAAGCTGTGGCACAAGCACAGTCAGTCGTAGAGCGCCGCAACACGATCCCTATTTTGGCGAATGTGCTGATTGAGGCCCAAGACAGCGATGTGCGCTTCCGCGCCACGGACCTTGATATTGAAGTGGTGGATCGCGCTGATGCACAGGTCGAGCGGGCGGGGGCGACGACTGTCTCTGCCGTGCTGCTGCACGAGATCGTTCGCAAGCTGCCGGATGGCGCGCTTGTGACGCTGACTGACGATGGCGCGAAAGGCCGGTTGACTGTCGAGGCGGGGCGCTCGAATTTCTCTTTGGCGACTTTGCCGAAAGAAGACTTTCCTGTGATGGCGACATCCGAATACAGCTCAAACTTTTCTGCGCCGGCCGCCATGCTGCGCCGCCTGTTTGACAAGTCCAAGTTTGCGATTTCGACCGAAGAGACGCGCTACTATCTCAACGGTGTGTATATGCATATCTCCGATGCGGAGGGTGGAAAAGTGCTGCGCTGTGTGGCGACGGACGGTCACCGCCTTGCGCGGATTGATGCTGAGCTGCCGCCTGGTGCGGCAGAGATGCCCGGTGTGATTGTGCCGCGCAAAACCGTCGGAGAGCTGCGCAAGCTGCTGGAGGATGACGAGGCCAAGATTGCTGTGTCTGTGAGCGAGACAAAGATCCGCTTTGCGACGCCCGATATCACGCTGACATCCAAGGTCATTGACGGAACATTCCCGGATTACACCCGGGTGATCCCGCAGGGCAATACGCGCAAGCTCGAGGTTGATGCTGCCGAGTTTGCCAAGGCTGTTGACCGTGTGGCAACTGTGTCGTCAGAGCGCTCGCGCGCTGTGAAGCTGACCCTTGCCGAAGACAAGCTGATCTTGTCGGTCAATGCGCCGGACAGTGGCGCGGCTGAAGAAGAACTGGCTGTCGCCTATGGTGACGAGCGCCTCGAAATCGGCTTTAACGCCAAGTATTTGCTCGAAATTGCCAATCAGGTGGACCGGGAAAACGCGGTGTTTATGTTCAACTCTTCGGGTGATCCGACGTTGATGCGCGAAGGCAATGATACATCGGCTGTTTACGTCGTGATGCCCATGCGCGTTTGAGCTTTGGCGGGGTAGGCACGCATGGCTTCGCTTGCCCTCACCAAGCTCAGGCTGTCCCATTTTCGCTCCCATAAGGCTGCGCAGCTTGACGTTGATGCGCGGCCTCTGGCTATTTTCGGAGCCAATGGGGCAGGGAAAACCAATATTCTGGAAGCGGTGTCGCTGTTTTCTCCGGGGCGCGGAATGCGGCGCGCGTCGGCTCGGGATATGGCCAAGCGTCCTGAGGATATCGGCTGGAAACTGTCAGGGCTGATCGAGCAGGACGGACGCTCTTTTGAGGTCGACACCAGCTCGGAAGACGGCGCGGCGCGCTCTGTGCGTATTGATGAGAAGGCTGCCGCCCAGACGGCGCTTGGACGGATCGCGCGGGTTGTTTGGCTGATCCCGTCTATGGACCGGCTCTGGATCGAAGGAGCCGACGGGCGGCGACGGTTTCTGGACCGGATGAGCATGAGCTTTTTCCCCGACCATTCCGACCTTTCGCTTGAGTATGAAAAGGCCATGCGGGAACGCAACAGGCTGTTGAAGGCCGAGGTGCGTGATACGCATTGGTATGCGGCGCTTGAGGCGAAGATGGCCCAGAGCGGAGCGGGCATTCATGCCAATCGGGTTGCGACACTCAGCCGGCTTCGCACGGCGCAGGACGGGGCGGAGACGGCCTTTCCGTCGGCTGATCTGGAGCTTGTGCAGAGCGAAGGCGGGATGCCTGAAACAGAGCCCGATCTTGCCGAGGCATTGAGCGAAAGCCGGTTTCGGGATATGGCCGCCGGACGTGCCCTTGTGGGGCCGCATCGCTCTGATTTATATGGTGTTTTTGCGGCAAAGGGCGTGCCTGCGAAAGACTGTTCGACGGGGGAGCAGAAAGCGCTTTTGATCTCGCTGATCCTTGCGAATGCGCGGGCCTTGAAGGCAGATGTCGGGGCGCCACCGATTGTGCTTCTGGATGAGGTAGCGGCGCATCTTGATGCGAACCGGCGGGCGGCGCTTTATGACGAGATCTGCGCCTTGGGTGCGCAGGCGTGGATGACCGGAACGGGGCCAGAGCTTTTTGCCGAATTGGGCGATCGTGCGCAGCATATCGAAGTGCTGGAGGGCGCCGAGGCGTCACGGCTGATCATGCGGTGAGCGCTTGCGCTGCCATGTTTGATAGGCCCATTGCGCGCAAACGACAAAGAGGCCAATGGCAAAGACCGGCTCAAAGAGATGGGCGATATAGGCGTAATGACCTCGCCCCATAAGGAAGGCAAACACAGCGACATTTGCACCGCAAAAGAGCAGCGCCTCCAAGGGAGACCAGAGGATTTTGTCCTGTGGCCTCTCGGGCTTGAACGAGGAGCTGTCTTTGGCGTGAAGATGTGAAGCGGTTTGATTTTTCATGTGGCAAAGCTCGCAGATCACTGTGCCAAAGAGCGGTAAAGACCGTGGCGAAACTGTGAACTTTCGAGCGGATTTGCGATAATCCGGCGCGTCTATCGGCTTTGTGGCGCTGATTGGTCGGGACTAGGCTGTGAGGCCCAAAATATAGCGGTTGAGCGTGACAACCTCCCCTATAACAAGTATAAAATGACAAAATCGCAAAGGAAGCGTGTGAATGTCAGAGAACGAGCAGAAACCTGAAGAGTATGGCGCAGATTCCATTAAGGTTCTCAAGGGGTTAGAGGCTGTCCGCAAGCGGCCTGGGATGTATATCGGTGACACCGATGACGGCTCGGGTCTGCACCATATGGTCTATGAGGTTGTGGACAACGGGATCGACGAGGCGCTGGCCGGTCATGCCGACTATGTGAATGTCAAAATCCATGCGGATTCCTCGATTTCTGTGCGCGACAACGGGCGCGGCATTCCTGTGGGCATCCACGAGGAAGAGGGCGTTTCGGCGGCAGAAGTGATCATGACGCAGCTCCACGCCGGCGGCAAATTTGACAGCAACTCCTATAAGGTTTCAGGCGGTCTCCATGGTGTTGGTGTTTCGGTTGTCAACGCGCTGTCTGTCTGGCTCGAGCTGCGCGTCTGGCGCGACGGCAAGGAGCATTATGCGAAGTTCAGCCATGGCGACACAGTCGAGCACCTGCGCGTTGTGGGCGATGCAAACGGCGAAACGGGCACAGAAGTCCGGTTTCTGGCCTCGACAGAGACATTTTCGAACCTTGATTACGAATTCCCGGTTTTGGAAAAGCGGTTGCGCGAGCTTGCCTTTTTGAACAGCGGTGTGCGGATCATTCTTGAAGACGAACGGCCCGCAGAACCGCTGAAATCCGAGCTTTACTATGACGGCGGCGTTAAGGAATTCGTTAAATATCTGGACCGTTCGAAAACATCTGTCATGGAAGAACCGATTTATATCGTCGGTGAAAAGGACGATATTGGTGTTGAAGTGGCGATGTGGTGGAATGACAGCTATCACGAGAACGTTCTTCCCTTCACAAACAACATTCCACAGCGGGACGGGGGCACGCATATGGCGGGCTTCAGAGGCGCGCTGACGCGGACGATTAACAACTATGCGCAATCATCGGGCATAGCCAAGAAAGAAAAGATTAACTTCACGGGCGATGACGCCCGCGAGGGCCTCACCTGTGTGCTTTCGGTCAAGGTTCCTGACCCCAAATTCTCGAGCCAGACCAAGGATAAACTGGTCAGCTCCGAGGTGCGCCCGGTTGTGGAGAGCATGGTGAATGACAAGCTGGCGGAGTGGTTTGAAGAAAACCCGTCGCAGGCGAAGATTATTGTCGGCAAGATTGTCGAGGCGGCACAGGCGCGGGAAGCGGCGCGAAAAGCGCGTGAGCTGACGCGGCGCAAGACGGCGATGGACGTGAACTTTCTGGCCGGAAAGCTCAAGGATTGCTCGGAAAAAGACCCAAGCAAAACAGAGCTTTTCATCGTGGAGGGGGACTCTGCCGGCGGCTCGGCCCAGACCGGGCGCGACCGTGGCACGCAAGCTATTTTGCCGCTCAAAGGCAAGATCCTCAATGTGGAGCGCGCGCGGTTTGACCGGATGCTCGGAAGCCAGGAGATCGGCAACCTTGTGATGGCGCTGGGAACGGGGATCGGGCGCGACGAATTCAACATCGAAAAACTGCGCTATCACAAGATCGTTCTGATGACGGATGCGGACGTGGACGGGGCGCATATTCGCACGCTGTTGCTGACGTTTTTCTACCGCCAGATGCCCGAGTTGATCGAGGGGGGCTATCTCTATATCGCCCAGCCGCCACTTTACAAAGTGTCGCGCGGCAAGTCCGAAGTCTATCTCAAAGACCAGACCGCGCTGGACGACTACCTTGTACAGCAGGGGGTCGACGGGGCGATTTTGAAGCTTGGCGAGGGGGCCGAAATGGCGGGTCAGGATCTGATCCGCGTGGTCGATGAGGCGCGCCAGCTGCGCCGGGTTTTGGATGCGTTTCCAACGCATTACCCGCGCCATATCCTCGAGCAGGCGGCCATTGCCGGGGCGTTTGTGCCGGGCGCAATCGAGGGCGATTTGCAGGGTGTGGCCGATAAGGTTGCGAAGCGGTTGGACCTGATTGCACTGGAATACGAGAAGGGCTGGAAAGGCCGGATTACGCAGGATCACGGCATCCGGCTGGCGCGTATTCTGCGCGGGGTGGAAGAGGTGCGCACGCTCGACGGGCCGATGCTGCGCTCCGGAGAAGCGCGCCGCACGGGCACGCTGACCCAGAGTTTGCAGGAGGTCTATGGCAAGCCGGCGAAGCTGGAGCGCAAGGATCGCACGCAGATGATTTATGGGCCACTCGACCTTCTGAAAGCGATTCTGGAAGAGGGCGAACGCGGGCTGTCGCTCCAGCGATACAAGGGCCTTGGCGAGATGAACCCGAGCCAGCTTTGGGAGACCACATTGGACCCGGATGCGCGCACCTTCCTGCAGGTGAAAGTCGAGGATATGGCGGAGGCCGATGACCTCTTTACCAAGCTGATGGGCGATGTGGTGGAGCCGCGCCGCGAGTTTATCCAGCAGAACGCCTTGAGCGTGGAAAACCTAGACTTCTAAGAGCGTTAGAGAAGGATCAAGGCCCGGATTTTGCACGAAATCCGGGTCTTTTCGGGCCTCTCAATCGGCCACTGCGCGGATCAGTTTGCGCTCGAGGACGCGCAGGACAGACTTGAGATCGTGACCGCGTTTGAGCACCTGACCATTCAGGCCGATGACGCAATATTGCCCTTGTTTGAGGCGCAGTTTCGGGTGCTTTTCGATACGGTAGAGCGGGTTTTCCGCGGTCCGGCGAAAGACCGAAAAGACAGCGCAATCCTTGAGGCAGGAAATACCGTAATCGCGCCATTCGCCCGCCGCGACCATACGGCCATAGAGGCCGAGAATAAGCGACAGCTCGGTGCGGTGGAAGGCGACCTGTGAGCGTATTGGCAGGGGCGTATGGGAGGCCATAGTCATGGCTCTAGCCTGCCGCTGTTTTCAGCCCGAATCAAGCCCCGCGTTGAAATGGTTAACGGGGGTGATTCGGGGGGGGTGATATGTGTGCACAACCCGTGCACAAAGCGTGCACCCCCCTGTGCGGGTTTTGGCAGCTTAACAGGGCGTGCGCTGTCCGGGCTTTATGAACGACGGGTTAAGACCTCAGAACAAAGGTTAACGCGCCGGTGATGCGCTCTGGCGTTTTGTGAGGGGCGCGCCAGAAGCTCAGGCCCGCCCTCAAGACCGCAGGCCGCGCCGGGGGGCCAGCCCCCCGGTTCATAAGCCCGAGGGCTTATGAACTCCCCCCGGGATATTTTGGGAAAGAAAAAGGGAGGCGGCGGCTTAGTAGACCACGACGCTCCTGATGCTTTCGCCCGAGTGCATCAGATCAAAGGCTGTGTTGATCTCGTCGAGGGACATTTTATGGGTGATCATCTCGTCGATCTCGACTTTGCCATCCATATACCAATCGACAATCTTGGGCACATCGGTGCGCCCTTTGGCGCCGCCAAAGGCGGTGCCTTTCCAGACCCGGCCTGTGACAAGCTGGAAGGGGCGCGTGCTGATCTCGGCTCCGGCGGGCGCAACGCCGATGATCACCGAGACGCCCCAGCCCCTGTGGGAGCACTCAAGCGCATCGCGCATGACTTTGACATTGCCGGTGGCGTCAAAGCTGTAATCGACGCCGCCGAACGCGTCTTGCTCTGTTTTGGTCAGTTCGATGATCTTTTCGGTGACGGACTGGCCCTTGAGCTTGGCGGGGTTCACAAAGTCGGTCATGCCGAATTTGCGCGCCATGGCTTCCTTGTCATCGTTGAGGTCGACCCCGATGATCTTGTCTGCCCCTGCCATGCGCAGGCCCTGAATCACGTTGAGGCCGATACCGCCAAGGCCGAAGACGGCCGCTGTTGCGCCGATCTCGACGCCGGCTGTATTGATCACCGCGCCAATCCCTGTGGTCACGCCGCAGCCGATATAGCAAATGCTCTCGAAGGGCGCATCCTTGCGCACTTTGGCCAGCGCGATTTCGGGCATGACCGTGTGATTGGCGAAGGTCGAACAGCCCATATAGTGATAGATCGGCGTGCCATCGAGCATCTTGAACCGTGTGGTTCCGTCCGGCATCAGGCCCTGCCCCTGAGTGCCGCGAATGGCTGTGCACAGGTTGGTTTTTCCCGAGAGGCAGGCATGGCATTCGCGGCATTCGGGCGTGTAGAGCGGGATCACGTGATCCCCGGGCTGAAGCGTTGTGACGCCCTCGCCGACCTCAAGCACAATGCCGGCGCCCTCATGGCCGAGGATGCTGGGAAACAGCCCCTCGGGGTCGTCGCCCGAGCGGGTGAACTCGTCGGTGTGGCACACGCCTGTGGCCTTGATTTCGATCAGAACCTCGCCGCGTTTCGGGGCTTCCAGTTCGACTTCCATAATCTCGAGTGGCTTGCCTGCTGCAAGCGCCACGGCTGCTCGTGTTCGCATGATTTGTCTCCCAAATGTCTCGCCGGGAGCCTGCGTGAAACGGCGCAAACTTGCAAGACTTAGGGGGAGAGAGCAGGGGGAAATTCCCCTGATATTGCCGATCGGCTCTTGCTAGGCTTCTGGCACGGATAGGGGAGTAACGAGTATGAAATTCACAACCATCACTGCCGCTTTTGGCGCCATTGCTGTTTTGTCGGCCTGCCAGATGAACGGCCTGTTGGATCAGAGCGAGCCGCTTATCCCCGAGGCCACGCGCGCCGCGCTGGCGGAGTCCTGCGGCGCGTCCGATCTTGCGTTTATGACCGGGATGAGAGTTGGCGAAGTCGAGTTTGACGCCCGCGATCGCCCTGTGCGCATTGTCGGCCCCAACAGCGCCGTCACGACCGATTTGCGCCCCGAGCGGCTCAATGTCAAAATCGACAGTTCCGACAGGATCACAGGGTTTAGCTGCGGCTGATCACTTCTTGATCCGATAGGCCTTGTGGCAGGCGGCGCAGGTGCCGCCAAGCGCGCCCATGCCGGTCTGAAGCCAGGCCAGATCGCTTGTATCCAGCGCGTCTGCTGCCGCGCCCATGGCTGCGGCCTTGGCCTCAAAATCAGCCCAGTTTTCCCAGATCGCGGGCAGCGCGGTTGACTTCGGGTCCATCTCGGGCGCCATGAATGCGGCCGGAATGGCCGCCGCGTGATCAATCAGCGCCTGCCGCGCTGTGCCTGCTTTTTCGGCGTCAAAGCCGATTTCGCCCTTGGCCATGCCGCCGAGCGTGCCTGTGGCGGTTTTCACCCCTTCCATCAGCATCATCCGCGCCTTGACGGCCTCGTTGGCAACGTCGTCATGGGCCACTGCCGCCCCCGCAAGCGCCATGGTCAGCGCAACCGTTCCCAAAACCTTCTTCATAACAGCTCTCCCTTTGGCTGGCTGCAGTACCGCATGAAACCTGCCGCCGATCAACTCAAGCTTATGTGAGCCTGCTCACCGCGCGCTCGGGCCTGCCGCTTTCCCGCGCTTGCGCACCGGCGCAGGCCGCACCCGCGCCTCGATCATCTCATAGAGCGTGCCGGCAATATTCTTGCCACTCGCCGCCTCGATCCCCTCAAGGCCGGGCGAGGAATTTACCTCGAGGACCTTTGGCCCGTCACTCGCGCGCAAAAGATCCACCCCCGCCATATGCAGCCCGAAGGCCTTGGTGGCGCGCAACACAACGTCGCGCTCGGCCTTGGTGATTCTGACAGCCTCGGCTGTGCCGCCTCTGTGCAGGTTGGAGCGGAAATCGCCCTCCGCCCCGCGGCGGCGCATCGAGGCAACAACCTTGCCGCCAATCACCAAGCAGCGGATATCCTCGCCCGCGGCTTCTTTGACAAAATTCTGCACCAGAAAATTGGCCTTCAGCCCGCGAAAGGCATCAATAACTGATTCTGCCGCCTTTTTGGTTTCTGCCAGAAC
>JAHBAM020000262.1 GCA_018500125.2 Roseobacter sp.
CGCTTCGCGAAATCCGACCGATGCGGAGGACGCTGTCCCCCGCGCCCCCTGGGATATTTTTGGAAAGAAAAAAGATAAGGGGAGGGCCGGGGTATGAGACGTTTCACTTGGTTCAATGCCACATCGCTCAGCCTTGGCCTCGCGTTTCTATACCTGCCGATGCTGATCCTGGTGATCTACAGTTTCAACGAATCCAAGCTTGTGACGGTCTGGGCCGGTTTCTCGACCAAGTGGTATGGCGAGCTTTTCCAGAATGAAGCCTTTCTTGATGCCGCCTGGGTGACGGTCAAAGTTGCTGTGATGAGCTCTACCATCGCCTCGATCCTTGGCACGATGGCGGCCTATGTTCTTGTGCGCGGCGGCCGGTTTAACGGGCGCACGCTGTTTTCCGGGATGATCTATGCGCCGCTTGTGATGCCGGAAGTGATCACGGGTCTGTCGCTGCTGTTGTTGTTCATCGGCATCGGTCTGGACCGCGGTGTTCTGACGATCGTGCTCGCCCATACGACTTTTTCGATGTGTTATGTCTCTGTCGTCGTCTCGTCGCGGCTTGTGAGTTTTGACCGGTCTCTGGAGGAGGCCGCGCTCGATCTGGGCTGTTCGCCTTTTGAGGCCTTCCGCCTTGTGACCCTGCCGATCATTGCGCCGGCGGTCATATCGGGCTGGCTGCTCGCCTTCACTTTGTCGCTTGATGATCTGGTCATCGCCTCGTTCACAGCCGGCCCCTCGGCCACGACCTTGCCGATCAAGATTTTCTCGGCTGTGCGCCTCGGGGTCTCGCCCGAGATCAACGCGCTCTCGACAATCATGATCAGCATTGTAACGGTCGGTGTGATCACGGCCTCCCTCCTGTCAAAACGCGCCACAATACGCCAGCAACGCGAGGAACGGGCCGCCGAACGAGCAGCAGACTGATGCGCCGTATCTTTTCTGACCATGCCTATTCAGACGCCCGTATCGCCGGAAACTACTGGGCCGAGACAGTCCCTGACGCGGCCCTCAAGCGCGGCCATCTGACCGGCACCCAGAGGGCTGATGTGGCCATTATCGGCGCCGGCTTCACAGGTCTCTGCGCTGCGCTGGCGCTGGCCGAGGCGGGCGTCTCGGTCGCGGTTCTGGATGCGGGTTTTCCCGGATGGGGCGCCTCAGGGCGCAATGGCGGCTTTTGTTGCCTTGGCGGTGCCAAAGCCAGCGATACCCTGCTTGACCGCCAGCATGGCAAACCCGCCCGCCTCGCCTATCGCCGCGCCGAAGCAGAGGCCGTGGACCATGTCGCCAATCTGCTCAAAACCCACAAGATCGACGCCGACATCCACAGCCAGGGAGAAACCCAGCTCGCCCATAAAGCCAGCATCCGGTTTGAAGAAGACGCCCGCGCGATTGAGGAAAACTACGGCGTCACACCCCGCCTCCACAACAAGGCAGACCTCCCTGCGCTCGGGATGTCGGGCGCCTTTCACAGCGCCATCACAACCCCGATCGGCTTTGGCCTCAACCCGCGCAAATATCTTGCCGGCCTCCTCAAGGCAGCCGAAGCCGCGGGGGCGAAGGTCTTTGGCGATAGCCCGGTCAGCACGCTCCATCGCACACAAGCCTACAGCCTCAAAACACCCCAAGGCCTGCTCAAGGCAGATCAACTGATCATCGCAACCAACGGCTATTCCAGCGAAGATCTCCCCCCCTGGATGGCCGCGCGCTATATGCCCGCGCAATCCTCGGTTCTTGTCACACGCGCGCTGAGCGACACGGAGCTGGCAAACGGCTGGAGCTCCGATCAGGCCGCCTATGACAG
Source organism: Roseobacter sp. (assembly GCA_018500125.2). Taxonomy (GTDB): domain Bacteria; phylum Pseudomonadota; class Alphaproteobacteria; order Rhodobacterales; family Rhodobacteraceae; genus Lentibacter. Next base: position 1,793 of record JAHBAM020000262.1, read on the forward strand.
CCGCACACTGCTGCACTACTTCCGGCTGATGCCAAACCGCCGCTTCCTCTTCGGAATGCGCGGCGGCCTCTTGTCCTCACACGGCGCCGAGGCTCGCAACAGGCGCAAAATACGCGCCGATTTTCAGGCCATGTTCCCCGCTTGGGCCGCAGTCGAAACACCTTATTATTGGTCGGGCATGGTCTGCCTCTCCAGAGGCCTCACGCCCTTCGCCGGTCCGGTCCCGACACTGCCCGGCGCCTACGCCGGCTTTGCCTATCACGGCAATGGTGTCGCCATGGGAAGCTACACCGGCGCGCTCCTCGCCGACCAGATCCTGAACGCCAAAAAGCTGCACACCCCGAAGCTCATGACACAGCCCCCGAAGCGCTTCGAGCTCGGGTCCGCCCGCCGCGCCCTGATGTTTGGTGCCTACGCCGCGGCCGCCCTCAAAGACCTCTAGTCTTTTTCTTTCCAAAAATATCCCGGGAGAGCGCGAGAGGGCAGAGCCCTCTCGCCCACCGCGCCGCGCCGAAGGCGCGGCGCAACCCCTCACACAGAGCCAAACCCCACATCAAGCGCGCCCAAAACAGTGTCAATCTCGGCTTCCGAAATCGTCAGAGGCGGTGACATCAAAATATTGTTCCCCCCCAAACGCACCATCGCCCCGGCGTCATAGGCCGCTTTATGGATCCGCTTCATGGTCGCCATATCCATCGGCGTCTTGCCGGCTGTCTCGGAAACAATCTCGATCCCCGTCATAAGCCCGTGTC
>JAHBAM020000220.1 GCA_018500125.2 Roseobacter sp.
AGGAAAAGCCCGAAAATGCCGATGACAAACAGCACTGCTGCCACCGTCAGATAATGTTCAAGTCCGATCATGTCGTCCCTCGGTTCTTTATTGTTCTCAAAGCGAAAGGCTTAAAGCCCCTGCCCCGGTTTTACGTCTTTCAGTTCCATCGCGTCTTTCGGATCGCGCCACATCTGCTCTAGAACATTCTGGCGCTTCACGCCGTCACGGTGGCGCAATGTCAGCACAATCGCCCCGATCATCGCAACAAACAGGATCAGCCCTGCAAGCTGGAAGATCAGGAAATACTGGTCATAAAGCAAAAGCCCGAGCGCCGCTGTGTTCTGGGTGCCCTCGGGCGTGACAGCCACACGCGCCGCCTCAGCACTCTCGGCCGCCTGCCAGTCGCCATAGGCCAGCCCAAGCGACATCAACAGCACAATCCCGATCGCCAGAGCAATCGGCATATACTGCGCCATGCCGGCCTTCAGCTCGGCAAAATCCACATCCAGCATCATGACAACAAAAAGGAAGAGAACCGCAACAGCCCCGACATAAACAATCATCAGCAGCATCGCGATAAACTCGGCTCCGAGCAAAACAAACAGCCCCGCCGCGCTCATGAACGCAAGGATCAGCCAGAGCACCGAATGCACAGGGTTGCGGCTCAACACCGTGAAAAGCCCGCCCGCAAGCACGCCTATCGCGAAGAGATAGAAAGCAAAGGTCACTACGGTCATGTTTCGTCGTCCTCAAGGTTGTCCATCACGTCCTTGGCAATTTCCATCGCCCGCGTCATGGCAGGAAGTCCCGCAAACATCGCCATCATGGCAATGGTTTCGGCTATTTCTTCGTCGGTTGCCCCCGCTTCGCCCAAATGGCGGACGGTCAGTCTGATTTGCGCTTCGGCCTGTGCACCCTGCATGGTCAGCCCCGCAAGCGTGAGCAAAAGCCGCGTCTTGGCGTCCAGCCCCTTTTCGTTCAGCCCCTTGCCGAATGTGGCCTCCATCATCTCTTTGGACATGGTCGGCCACATCGCCTCAAACCCTTTGGGCGAGAACGTCTCAAGTGCAGGCGCCATGGCCTTGGCCACGTCCTTTGCTTGCTCCATCATCATTTCAAAGGGTGTCTTGGTCATCGGTAAGGTGCATCCAGCTCTAGGTTACGGGCAATTTCGGCTTCCCAGCGGTCACCGTTCTCAAGAAGCTTGGTCTTGTCATAAAACAGCTCCTCACGGGTCTCGGTCGCAAACTCGAAGTTCGGCCCCTCGACAATCGCATCGACCGGGCAAGCCTCTTGGCAGAAACCGCAGTAGATACATTTGGTCATATCAATGTCATAGCGCGTGGTGCGGCGGCTGCCATCGTCGCGCGGCTCCGCATCAATCGTGATCGCCTGCGCCGGGCAAATCGCCTCGCAGAGCTTACAGGCAATGCAGCGCTCCTCGCCATTGGGATAGCGGCGCAGCGCGTGCTCCCCCCGGAAGCGCGGTGAAAGCGGCCCCTTCTCATGCGGGTAGTTGAGCGTTGCTTTGGGCGCAAAGAAATACTTCAGGCCAAGCTTCATCCCGGTCAGGAAGTCAGACAAGAAGAAGTAACCAACCGCGCGTTTATAGTCGATATTCGCCATATTACCCTCCTACGCTCCAGCGCGCGAACGTGCCCCAGAACCAGTCAAATTTTGCCGCAAAGGCCACAAAAACGACCCAGAACAGCGACATCGGCAGAAACACTTTCCAGCCAATCCGCATCAGCTGGTCATAGCGGTAGCGCGGTGTAATCGCCTTCACCATCGCGAAGATGAAGAAGACGAGGAACATTTTGCCAAACATCCACATGATGCCGTCCGGCAGGCCGGGGATCGGTGACAACCAGCCGCCAAAGAAGAACAGCGAAACCAGCGCACACATCAAGACGATCGCCACATATTCACCGATCATAAAGAGCAGGAACGGTGTCGAGGAATATTCAACCTGATAGCCCGCCACCAGCTCGGATTCCGCTTCGGGAAGGTCAAAGGGCGGGCGGTTTGTCTCGGCCATCGCCGAAATCAGGAAGAGAAACAGCATCGGAAAATGCGGGATCCAGAACCAGCTGAAGATGCCGTAATCGCCGGCCTGCGCATTAACAATATCACTCAGGTTCAGCGAGCCTGCAGAGATGATGATGCCGATGATAATGAGGCCGAGCGAAACTTCATAAGAAATCATCTGCGCCGCAGAGCGCAGCGAGCCAAGGAAAGGGTATTTGGAGTTCGAGGCCCAGCCGCCCATGATCACGCCGTAAACCTCAAGCGAGGAGAAGGCAAAGATATAGAGCACCGCGACGTTGATATTGGCCAGAACCCAGCCGTCATTGAACGGGATCACCGCCCAAGCCGCCATCGCCAAGACAAAGCTGACAAGCGGGGCGAGGAAAAAGACGAATTTATCCGCGCCAGCCGGCACGATAATCTCTTTGACCGCATATTTGATAAAATCCGCGAAGCTCTGGAACAAACCAAATACGCCAACCACGTTTGGACCACGGCGCATCTGCACCGCCGCCCAGACCTTGCGGTCAAAATACAGCAAAAATGCCAGCGCAACGAGAAGCGGCACGATAATCAGCAGACATTGCCCCACAATCAGCAGGAAAATTCCCAGATTCGTGTTCGTAAAGAATTCAGCCATCAGCCCCTCACACCATCGGTATCTTGTCTTCAATGCAGTTGTGAACGATGACTTCCGCGTCAATCGTTTTCAAACCGCGTGGCAGCGCTGCCGAGATGGTGTAAACCGCATCTCCGCGCCACTGACCACCCTTAATCTCAACATTTGTGCGCAGATGACGCGCAAATCCGTATCCTCGGATCAGCGAATACTGCGCAGCCGCACATTCTGTATATCGGCGCACATCATCAGGCTGCGCCGCGCCCTCTATCGCCACCACAAATTGCACAAGATCCCCGTCCAGAAGACGGGTCTCGATGCCCTTATACTGCAGCGCGCGCATCGTATCCACAGGCGCAGCACGGCTCACCGCCTCGCGCGGTGTCTGCTCGCAAGCGCCCAGCACGGTCAAAGAGGCCGCGCCCAGAGTTATGCGCACAAGAAGGCTCACTCGGCGGCCACTTTCTGATCGCCGCGCGCTTTCACGCCAGCGCTCAACTCGGCCATAAGCTCGGAGGCCCGTGCAATCGGGTTGGTCAGATAGAAATCTGCAATCGCAGGTCTGAAGCTCGCAGCGCCAAGCGTGCCCGTCGGCTCGGCTTTCCAGACGTTTTGCACAACCTCATCAATCTGTGTCAGATGCGGAACCTCTGCCACAAGCGCCTGACGCAGCTGTGCCAGACTGTCCCAAGGCTGGGTTGCCCCCGCTTCTGCCGAAACAGCACGCAAGATCGCCCAGTTTTCCTTGGCCTCGCCGGGGGCAAAGCCGGCGCGCAACGCCAGCTGCGGGCGGCCTTCCGTGTTCACAAACAGCCCCTGCTCTTCGGTGTAAGCCGCTGCCGGCAGGATCACATCGGCACGATGCGCGCCGCGGTCGCCATGGCTGCCCTGATAGATCACAAAGGCACCGGCCTCTATCTCGACCTCATCCGCACCAAGGTTGTAAATCACATCCGCGCCCTCGGTGGCCGCCGCAAGACCGCCTTCGGTCACGGCGTTGATATCCATCGCGCCGACGCGGCTCGCCGCGGTGTGCAGCACCAGCAGTTTTGATCCTGTTGCCTCGGCAAGCTGCATCGCCGCGCCCAAAACCGCAGCACCGTCTGCTTCTCGAATGGCGCCTTGGCCAACAATCACAAGGCTTTCGCCCTCACGCATCGCCTTGGACGGGCTTGCAACCGCCGCCGCAAGCGCCGCACGGTCATCGCCCATGTGATCATACTCATAAGTCAGATCAGCGGCTTGGCCGATCAGCCCTACATCGGCCCCGCGCGCCCAAGCGCGGCGGATGCGCGCGTTGAGAACCGGCGCTTCCTCGCGCGGGTTTGTCCCGACAAGCAGGATCATCTGCGCGCTGTCGATGTCTTCAATGCGCGCCGTGCCCACATATCCCGAACGGTTGCCAGCCGGCAGCTTCGCCCCGTCGGTGCGGCACTCGACGTTTCCGCCCTGCCCCTCAACGAGCTGTTTGAGCGCAAATGCGGCTTCCACAGATGCCAGATCGCCGACAAGGCCCGCCAGTTTGCTGGCGCCTTTGATCTTTTCGCCCACAAGGCTCAAAGCCTCGCCCCAGCTCGCCGCACGCAGCTTGCCGTTTTCGCGGATATAGGCCGTGTCCAGACGTTGGCGGCGCAGACCGTCCCAGACAAACCGGGTCTTGTCCGAAATCCACTCCTCGTTCACCCCGTCATGGTTGCGCGGCACAATCCGCATGACTTCGCGGCCCTTCGTATCCACACGAATAGAGGAACCGAGCGCATCCATCACATCAATCGTCTCGGTCTTGGTCAGCTCCCAGGGGCGCGCCGTAAAGGCATAAGGCTTGCTCACAAGCGCGCCGACGGGGCAGAGATCAATGATATTGCCCTGCAGATTGCTGTCGAGCGTCTCGCCCAAATAGGCCGTGATTTCGCTGTCCTCGCCGCGGCCCGTCTGGCCCATCTGTGTGATCCCGGCCACCTCGGTGGTAAAGCGCACACAGCGGGTGCAGGAAATGCAGCGCGTCATATGGGTCTCAACCAGCGGCCCGAGATCCAGATCGTCAGAGGCCCGCTTTGGCTCGCGGAAGCGTGAGAAATCAACGCCATAGGCCATTGCCTGATCCTGCAGGTCGCATTCGCCACCCTGATCACAAATCGGACAATCAAGCGGATGGTTGATCAACAGGAATTCCATCACGCCTTCGCGTGCCTTTTTGACCATCGGTGAATTTGTTTTCACAACAGGCGGTTGTCCCTCGGGACCGGGGCGCAAATCGCGCACCTGCATCGCGCACGAGGCCGCAGGCTTGGGCGGTCCGCCAACCACTTCGACAAGACACATACGGCAGTTGCCCGCGATGCTGAGGCGTTCGTGATAGCAAAACCGCGGCACTTCAATGCCGGCTTCTTCACAGGCTTGAATCAACGTCATAGCGCCGTCAACTTCCACCTCTTTTTCATCAATGATGATCTTGCGTAAATCGCTCATGTCGTCTCACTTCGCTCTCAGCAGGCTTCCGATCGTGCTGCCCTTTTCAATCTCGGCG
>JAHBAM020000197.1 GCA_018500125.2 Roseobacter sp.
AAACACAAACAAGAGCGCCAGCAGAAGGGCCGAGAAAAGCCAGACTTTCTCCTTGCTCCAGACCCGGTGCAAAGCGGCAATGATCGGGGTGCGCGGGGGGAGGGCGTGGTCTGTCATGGGGATCGTCCTGATAAAGTTACTAGCGTGGCCGGTGTGGCGGGCTGTGGGTCAGGCTGCGCCCTCTTTGGCGAGGGTGACGCCGACACAGCACTCCGCCGTCAAAAAGGCGAGCGTCTGGTTCATCACGTCATAATCGACACGGTTGCAGATCAGACGGCCCTGACGTTCCTGTGTCACAAGGCCGGCCTCGACGAGCGCCCCCAGATGATGCGCAAGCGTCGACGGGGCCATGCCAAGATACTGGCCGATTTCGCCGACATTCATGCCATCGTGCCCGGCGCGGACCAACAGGCGAAAAATCCCGAGGCGGGTGTCATGGCCAAGAGCGGCAAGGGCGAGAGCGGTGGCGGCTTGTGTCATCATGCCGTCAAAATAACTATATATCTAGTTATGTAAAGATAAATTACCGAAGGCGCCAGAATCCCTCTTTTCTTTTGCGCTCAAATAACATATTCTAAAAAACATATATATAAGTCATTACCCGCAGTCACGTAAAGGATCTGCTGCCATGTTCTCTCTGCATCGCCCGTTTGTGGCCCTTTGTCTTGCGCTTCTGCCCTTTGCTGCCGGGGCCGAAACAGTCACGCCGCTCGCCCCCGTCTCTGTGACCGAGTGGAAAGCCGTCTATGGCCAGATCGACACGCGCGACCGGATTTCCGCCCGCGCTCGGATCGGTGGCACGCTTGTCTCGCTCACGGTCACAGAGGGCGATCGCGTTGAGGCGGGGCAGGTGCTCGCCGAGATTGTCGATGACAAGCTGGTGTTCCAGTTGGGCGCAATCGAGGCCCAGATCGAGGCGCTCGGCGCACAGCTTGCGAATGCCCAAGACGAGCTGACCCGTGGCGAGGCGCTGCTTGAGCGCGGTGTCATCACGGCCCAAAGCCTTGAGTCGTTGCGCACACAGGCCGATGTCTTGAAAAATCAGGTCGCCGCGGCGCGCGCCAACCGCCGGATTGTGGCGCAGCAGGCGAGTGAGGGTAAGGTTCTTGCGCCCGTGGGGGGCCGTGTTCTGAGCGTGCCGGTCACGCGCGATTCTGTGCTGATGCCCGGCGAGCCTGTGGTGCTGATCGGCGGCGGCGGCGCGTTTTTGCGCCTCGCCGTGCCAGAGCGCTTTGCCGCGGTGCTGACCGAGGGCGCCACCATCCATATCGAGACGCCCGATGGCCCCGCCACCGGCACGCTGGCAAAGATTTATCCGCTGATCGAAAATGGCCGCGTCATTGCCGATGTCGAGGTCGCCGCGCTGAGCGACAGCTTTGTCAACACCCGCGTATTGGTGCGCCTGCCGGTCGGGGTGCGCGAGGCGCTGCTCGTGCCGCCCGCAGCGGTGACAACTGTTTCGGGGCTTGATTTTGTCACATTGGCCCAAGGCGAAGACCGCGTGCAGCGCGCGGTTGTGCTGGGGGGGCGCGTTGCGCATGACGGCGCAGAGCGGGTCGAAGTCCTCACCGGCCTGCGCGCGGGCGATATCCTTGCCGCGCCTCTGGAGCACGCCGATGACCACTGAGCCGACACATATGCCGACAGGCACCCCGACCGCGCTCGGCCTTGCGGGCTGGCTCACCAAAGCGTTCATCGCCTCGCCGCTGACGCCGCTCTTTATCATTGCCTCGCTGGCCGTTGGCCTCGTCGCGCTGGGCGCTTTGCCGCGCGAGGAAGAGCCGCAGATCTCCGTGCCGCTGGTGGATATTCATATCACCGCTTCGGGCCTGAAGGCCGAAGACGCCGTAAAGCTTGTGACAGAGCCGATGGAAACCATTGTCAAAGGCATCAACGGGGTTGAGCATATCTACTCCTCGACCCGCGATGACGCCGCCATGGTCACCGCCCGCTTTGAAGTGGGCACGCCGGCGGACGCCGCGATTTTGCGGGTGCACACCAAAATGCGCGCCAATCTCGACCAGATCCCCGTGGGGATTCCCGAGCCACTGATCATTGGCCGCGGGATCGACGATGTCGCGATTGTGTCGCTCACGCTGTCGCCCGCGCCAGAGACGGGCCTCACCGCCAATGACCTCACGCGGATCGCCCGCGAGCTGCGCACCGAGCTGTCCAAAACGCCCGATCTGGGCCTTTCCTATATTGTCGGCGAGGCGCAGGAAGCGATCCGGATCGCGCCCGACCCCGAGCGCCTTGCGCTCTATGGCGTGACGCTTCAGCAGCTTGTCGGCAAGGTCGAAGGCGCAAACCGCACGCTCAATACGGGCCTTGTGCGCGACGCGGGCGAGATGGTCGGCCTCGTCGCGGGCCAGACCCTCACCGCGCCGGCCGAAGTTGCCAATCTTTTGCTCACCACGCGCGACAACAGGCCGGTTTATCTGCGCGATGTGGCTGATGTGTCTTTTGTGCCCGACACCTCCGAACAGATCGTCGCCAATGTCACCCGCGCGGCTGACGGCACGGTGCAGCGCACCCCCGCCGTCACCCTGGCTCTGGCCAAGCGGGCAGGGGCCAACGCCGTTGTTGTCGCCGAGCATCTGCTCGAGCAGGTCGACAGCCTCAAAGGCGGCCTGATCCCTGACAGCGTTCATATCGACATCACCCGCGACTACGGCGAAACCGCCGATGAAAAAGCCAACGAACTCCTCTTTCACCTCGGCCTCGCCACCGTCTCGATCATCGCTCTGGTGCTGATCGCTGTCGGCTGGCGCGAAAGCATCGTGGTTGCCATTGTCATTCCGGTGACAATCCTGCTCACGCTTTTTGCCGCCTATATCATGGGCTACACGCTCAACCGTGTCTCGCTCTTTGCGCTGATCTTCTCGATCGGGATTCTGGTCGACGACGCGATTGTCGTGATCGAGAATATCGCCCGCCACTGGGGAATGCCCCAGAACGCCAGCGGCAAAACCAGCCGCACAGAGCAGGCCATTGCCGCTGTTGCCGAAGTCGGCAACCCGACAATCGTGGCGACTCTGACCGTTGTGGCCGCGCTCCTGCCGATGCTCTTTGTGTCCGGGCTGATGGGGCCTTACATGAGCCCTATTCCCGCCAATGCCTCGGCGGCGATGGTGTTTTCTTTCTTCGTCGCGGTGATCATTACACCCTGGCTCATGGTCAAGGTCGCCGGCAAGGCGCCGATGGCCGATCATGACAGCGCGCAGGGCCACGCCGGCGGCGCCCTCGGGCGGATGTATAGCGCCGTGGCCGGTCCGCTGCTCAAAACAAAGACCCGCAGCGCGCTGTTTCTCTTTGTCACGGTCGTTCTGTCCTTTGGTTCGCTCGGCCTACTCTATACCGAGGATGTCACAGTCAAGCTGCTGCCCTTTGATAACAAATCAGAGCTTTCCGTGATGGTTGATCTGCCGGAAGGCGCGTCGAGCGAGGCGACAGATGCGGTTGCCCAAGCGGTGGCGCGCACAGTCGTTGCCATGCCCGAAGTGCTCTCCGCACAGACCCACGCAGGTACAGCCGCGCCGTTCAATTTCAATGGCCTCGTGCGGCACTACTATCTGCGCGCCGAGCCGCATCTTGGCGATGTGCAAATCAATCTCACCCCGAAAGGCGCGCGCAGCCGCACCAGCCACGACATCGCGCTGGACATCCGCAGCCGCCTCGCGGCGCTCGATCTGCCGCAGGGCACCAGCCTCAAAACAGTCGAGCCGCCCCCCGGCCCGCCTGTGATCTCGACTCTTCTGGCCGAAGTCTACGGCCCGACCCCCGAGGCCCGCCGCGCCGCCGCCCGCAAGATCCGCACAGCCTTTGAGGCCGTGCCCTATATCGTGGATGTCGATGACAGCTTCGGAGAGCAGCCGCGCCGCCTGCGCGCCACGATTGCGGGCGACAATATGGATTTCTTCGGTGTGGCCGAGGGCGATGTCTTTTCGACAATGGCGATGCTCAACCGGGCCACAACTGTGGGCTATTCCCACCGCGGCGAAGGCCGCAGGCCGATCCCGATCGAGGTGGCGCGGCCCAAGTCGGCGCGTGTGCTCAATGAAGCGACGCTCAGCACGCCCATTCCCGCCAATCTCCTTCCCGGAGCCAAGGGCGTGGTCGAGCTTGGCGATGTGATCAGCCTCTCTGAAGAGCGCGCCAGCTTCCCGCTCTTTCGCCACAATGGCCGCTTTGCCGAGATGGTCACCGGCGAAATGGCCGGCACATTCGAGGCCCCGCTCTATGGCATGATTGCCGTTTCCAAAGAGCTTGACGCGATGGAGTGGCCCAAGGGCGAAAAACCGGTGATCAGCCTCAACGGCCAGCCCCATGACGAGAGCCATGTCACCCTTCTGTGGGATGGCGAATGGGAGGTCACTTGGGTGACGTTCCGCGATATGGGCGCCGCCTTTGGCGTGGCCCTGCTCGGGATCTATATTCTCGTTGTGGCACAGTTCGGCTCTTTCCGCCTGCCGCTGGTCATTCTGACGCCTATTCCGCTCACGTTCCTCGGGATCATGCTGGGCCACCTCTTGTTTGACGCGCCCTTCTCGGCAACCTCAATGATCGGCTTTATCGCCCTCGCGGGGATCATTGTGCGCAACTCGATCCTGCTGGTTGATTTTATCCGCCATGCCGACACAGCCGGAAAAACCGAAATCGAAATCCTGATCGAGGCGGGCGCAATCCGCTTCAAGCCGATCTTGCTGACAGCGATTGCTGCCATGATCGGCGCGGTGGTGATCCTGACCGACCCGATTTTTCAGGGTCTTGCGATCTCGCTGCTGTTTGGCTTGCTCAGCTCGACATTGCTCACGGTGCTGGTGATCCCTGCGATCTACCGGATTTTCAAAACGGCTTAGGGCGCAGCAAGACTCGGGCCAGCCTCAGCCCAAGACTCGGGCCAAATCTGGCTCGAGTCTTGCCCCGCCGTGCGCTTGATTAAGTTAATTTCTCTTCATTTTTGCGGCCTGAGCCGGTGCACGGGGGGTGCACGCATCGTGCACGCTTTGCGCCCCCCAACTCAGCCCTGTCAGGGGGCATTTACCAAGCGCACCGCAGGCTTAACCTGATTTAAACCGCGCTCTGGTGCGGCGAGAAAAATCAAAGCCTGTAGAAGGCGCGGGCGGTCTCGCCAAAGACGGCGGGGTGCATCCTGTGGGGGATCAGCGCCTGATAGGCAGAGAGCAGTGTCGCATAGGATGAGGAGAGGCTATCAACAGGGAAGTTCGAGCCAAACATCGACCGCTCCGGCCCGAACAGCTCGAGGCATTTTTCAACAATCGGCGCAATGCTCTGGGCGCTCCAGCCATGGTCAAACATTCCCAGCCCCGAAAGCTTGCAGCTGACCTGGGGCAGGGCGGCCAGATCGCTGATCTGGCTGGCCCAAAGCGCCAGCCCCTCTGTGCTGCGCTCAAACGGGCTGCCGGCATGACAGAGCGCCACGGAAAGTTCGGGGATGTCGGAGAGAACCTTCGCTGTCGCCTCCATCAAAGGCGGTGTGAGCTGTAAATCAAAGCTCAGGCCCCTTGCCGCGGCCTCGCGCAGCCCGTCTTTGAACGCATCGCTTTGCAACAGCGTGTTGGTGCCGCTTAGGGCGTCTTCTTCGGGCGCGCGCCCGACGATCTGGCGCAGGCCGCGCAAGCTCGGAAGCGTTTGAAACGCGTCCAGTTGGCTGTCCAGATCGGCAGAGGTCAGATCACAAAAGACAACCTGCGCAAGGCGCCAATCCGGCGCCTTGTCTGCAACAGATTGCACCCATCGGGCCTCTTTTAGCCCGTCTTCGGCCCCGACCTGAATATGCACAGACCCGTGAAAGCCTGTGGCGTCGCGGCGAAACTCGGGCAAAAGATAATCACGCTGGATCGGTGTCGGATCGCCGAAAAACCGCGTGACGCCCCGCGCCATGAGCCAGGGGTAATGCACCGCCTTCAGATCCCAGAGGTGATGATGTGCATCAATCATTCTACGCGCCCGCGCCCCATGCTTTCCATCCGTCCCAGAACGTCCACACCCTGGGTTTTGAGGAAATGCAGCATATCAATGAAAACCCAGTTCTCGGCCAGTTTGTCGCCCTCGCGGCGGTAAATATCAATGACCCGGAACGCGCCCTTTTCCCGCCCCGCAGGCAGGCCCATAAAGCCGCCGGTTTGCAGCGCGGTGAAGTTGGGCCAGCCGAAAAAGCCGCCATACTGCCCCTCGGCCATGCGGCAGATATGTTGGGTCTTTGATCGTTCGGCAAAGGCGGCGCGGAAGGGGCCGGAATGCTGCTTTGCATAGCGCTCGATGGTATAGGTCGCGCCAATGCCCTCTGGCCCCCACCAGAGCATATCCTCATGCCATGTCCGCCGCAGCTCGTCTTCCAGAGGCAAGCCGAGCTGCCATGTGCCAAGGTCATTGATCATGGCATCAATCGCCGCCCATGTGGCTTTGCCCTCGGCCTCTGGCTGAGGGTCAAACATCAGGCCGTCGTGGGTCCGTGGCCCCGGCTGCACCATATGCTGCGCCGTTTGCGGGCCAAAGGGGTTTTGCCCCGCCTGCACCATGAGGTGCGGAATATCAAAATACATCGCCGTTTCATGGATTTTTCCGCCGGCCACACGGTGAAAGGCAGCGTAGCGCAACAGGGCCAGCTTGCCCGTCGGCCTGATCCCCAGCCAGGGCGCATCAAACAGGCCCATCAGATGGCCCATCGAGCAGACCCAGACGCCTTCCCCGAGGGTGTTTTCGCCCGCCATGAAGATATCCATGCGCCGTTGCAGCGCGGTGAGGCTCGTCTTGAGCGGCGCCCAGAACTGTCGCGCAATTTCCTCGGGCGAGGTGATCTCGTCAAACGGGTGAAACCCCCGCCAGAGAGGTTCGGCGGCGTAATACCGCGTCATTACTGCGCCCAACTCGTCTATAGTGGCCGCTTCGATCGCCGCATAATAGGCGCGCACCACCTGCTTTTCGTCTTGAAAACTCACGCTTTTCTCCAGCTCTTTTTGCTGCGTATCGCCGCCTTTGCATACGCTTGCAAATTTATCTTGCCAAAAGGCAGTGGCCTTGTCTACTGTTCTTGCAAACGTATGCAGACATACGGTCCAAGGGGGAAACATGGCTGAAATTCAACTGCGCAATCTGGGCAAGCGTTGGGGCAGTTTTGTCGGGGTCAAGAATTTTGACCTGACAATCCATGACCGCGAGTTCCTTGTGCTGCTTGGCCCGTCCGGCTGTGGCAAGACAACAACGATGCGGATGATTGCCGGGCTGGAAGACGTGAGCGAAGGCGAAATCCTGATTGACGGCAAGGTCGTCAACGCGCTTGAGCCAAAAGACCGCGATGTCGCCATGGTGTTTCAAAGCTATGCGCTTTACCCGAATATGAACGTCTATGAAAATATCCGCTTCCCGCTCAAGGTGCGCGGTATCGACCCTGCCACCCATGACGAAAAAGTCCGCCGGGCCTCGGCGATGGTGGAGCTTGACGACTTCCTTCATCGCAAGCCCGCCGAGCTGTC
>JAHBAM020000031.1 GCA_018500125.2 Roseobacter sp.
AGGGGGTCTGGGGGAGCAGCGCTCCCCCAGCGGGTCGGATTGCGCGCAGCGCAATCCGACCCGTCAGCCCTTACGCATCAAATCATCTTCTTCATCTGACGCCGAAAGCCCGAGCGCCTCAAGGCCGTTCTCCAAATGGTCCGATAGATGCGGCGTGCCCATCAGATAATCTAGCGTCGGCACAGTCGCCTCGGCCAGCGCGGTGGCGCGCGCCTCCGCCAGCTCCTCAGGCTCAAAACTCCCGCGACCAATCCACATGAGCGCAACAAGATCTGTCAGCTCCTCTTCGCGCAAGGTTTCAAAAAAGCCTGCCAGCTCGGCCTCTGCACGGCCCAGCTCACGGGACATGAGAATGATTTGAGCAATCTTGTTGATACTGATTTCGAGCATAGTCTGTCCTCCTGTCGGCGCATGAGGCATAGCATGAACGGCTTGTGCAGCCTCAGCCTTGATCTAACGCAAACTCACTCAGGCGCCTGAATCGGCACGACATTCGGCGCTTCGGGCGCCAGCTCTTCAAAATCAAAGTTATCAAGCCGCTTCGCCCGCCGTCCGGCTTTATCCGCCGAAACTTTAATGTCTGAGATGTCTTTCGCGGCTTGATGGAAATGCCGGTCAAGGTTTTCAACGCGGTTCCCGAGGCGGTCCACATCCGCAAACAAAAGCCCAAGCTCGCGGCGGATCGCCCCCGCCTGCTCGCGCATCCGCGCATCTTTCAAAATCGCGCGCATCGTGTTGAGGGTGGCCATGCAGGTGGTCGGCGACACAATCCAGACTTTCGCCGCAAAGCCCTCGCGCACAAGTTCGGGGAAGTTCGAATGCAGCTCCGCATAAATCGCCTCGGAGGGCAAAAACATCAACGCGCCATCCGCGGTTTCGCCATCCAGAATATACTTCTCCGAAATATCCTTGATGTGCTTCTTGATCGACACCCGCAACATTTTGGCCGCTTCGTTCACCTGCCAGTCGTTCTCCGCACGTCGCAGGGCTTCATAGGCCTCAAGCGGAAACTTCGCATCAATCGCAATCGGTCCGGGCGGGTTTGGCAAATGGATCAGACAATCGGCCCGCTTGCCGTTGGAAAGCGTCGCCTGCATCGTGTAGCTGTCGCTCGGCAAGGCCTTGGTGACAATATCGGTCAGCTGGATCTCGCCAAAAGCGCCTCTTGTCTGTTTGTTGCTCAAGATGTCCTGAAGGCTCAATACATCACCTGACAATTTGGTAATATTGTCCTGCGCCTTATCAATCGCAATCAGCCGCGCTTGCAGCTCTCCAAGCGATTTTGCCGTGCTCTGGGCCGAGCCCGTCAAATTCTCGCTCATTTTGCCACTGACATCCGCAAGGCGCTTTTCCATAAGTTGCAGCATATTGGCCTGCGAGGCGGCCTGCGCTTCGCTCACATGGGTCAGCCCGCCGGCAAGCTGCTGCTGCCCGTCCGAAAGCTGCTGCACCCGCGCCCCCAGATTGCCCAATTGATGCACCAAAGGCTCGGTCATACGCGCCGAGCGCGCCGCCGAGCGCATTCCCGAAAACAGCATCAAGAGGATCAAGAAGAGAAAGATCACCCCCGCGACAAGCAGATGAAGCTCTGCAATCTGATACCCTGCCAGTTCAATCATGTGCGCCCGAATAGCCTCTCGATATCGCTCAGTTTCAGCTCAATATAGGTCGGCCGCCCGTGATTGCACTGGCCCGAATGGGGTGTGGCTTCCATCTCGCGCAGCAAAGCATTCATCTCTTCGGCGCGCATTCGTCGTCCCGAGCGGATCGACCCATGGCAAGCCACACGACTGAGCACGGCTTCGAGCTTGTCTTTGACCGTGCTTGTCGTGCCGCCGTCTGTCAGCTCGTCCACAATATCCCGCAACATGGCCTCTGCGTTTACCTCGCCCAGAATGGCAGGGGTTTCGCGCACAGCAACAGACCCGGCCCCAAAGGGTTCAAGGCTCAACCCAAGCTCTGCCAAATCCTCCGCAGCCTCAAGCAAGAGCGCGCAATCGCCCTCGCTCATGCTCACAATCTCGGGGATCAGCAGCGCCTGCGCGCGCACGCCGCTCTCTGCCATCTGCTTTTTGAGCCGCTCATAGACCAGCCGTTCATGCGCCGCGTGTTGGTCCACCAGGATCAGCCCTGTCTCGGTCTGGGCGACAATATAATTCTCGTGCAGCTGTGCGCGCGCCGCCCCCAAGGGCAATGTCTCCAAGGGCCGGCTCTCTTCGGGTGCAACCGTCTCAATCCGCGCAGAAAAACCGCCGGCCATTTCCGCAAACCCTTGGCTCGGCGCGGCATAGCTTGGGACAGTAGATGGCCGATCCATCTGATAGACCCGTGGCTCGATCCCTTCAGGCCGCATTACCCCCAGCGCCGCAGTGGCAACCGTTGACGACGCTCTATGCCCGGCCTCGGCCAGCGAATGTTTCAACGCGCTGACAATCAACCCGCGCACAAGGCCGGGATCGCGAAAGCGCACCTCTGATTTGGCCGGATGCACATTCACATCCACCAGATGGGGCGGACATGACAGAAACAGCGCCACAGCAGGGTGGCGGTCTCTGCTCAGGAAGTCGGAATAGGCCCCCCGCAGCGCTCCGATCAAAAGCTTGTCGCGCACGGGGCGCTCGTTGACAAAGAAAAACTGTGCCACCGCCGACCCCCGCGAATAGGTCGGCAGCGCCGCATAGCCCGTCAGCGTGATCCCCTCGCGTTCCGCATCAATTGCCAGCGCATTCTGGGCAAAATCGCGCCCCATGATCTGGGCCAGCCGCCCGTGAAGCGCTTTGAACAGATCACCCGTCTCCGCTTCGACACGAAACTTGACCTGTGGCTCACCCGCGCCTGACACATCCGCCAGACGAAAGCCAACATAAGGCTCTGCCATCGCCAGCCGCTTCACCACATCCACAATGGCCTGCATCTCGGCGCGGTCTGATCGCATAAATTTCAAGCGCGCGGGCGTCGCGTAAAAAATATCGCGCAGCTCCACGCTGGTTCCGCCAGCCAGAGCCGCCGGTTTGACAGCGCTCATCTCACCGCCAGACACCTCGATGCGCGCGCCCTCTTGGCCGGCGCCACGCGAAGCGATGCTCAAGCGTCCGACCGCGCCAAGCGAAGGCAGCGCCTCGCCCCGAAACCCGAAGGTATGGATATTCATCAAATCAGAGCCGTCGATCTTTGAGGTGGCATGACGGGAGAGCGCAAGTGGCAAATCAGCCGGGGTCATCCCGCAGCCGTCATCCACCACCCGAATAAGCGTCTTCCCGCCATCCGCCACTTCAACACGAATACGTCTCGCACCCGCATCAATGGCGTTTTCAACCAGTTCTTTCACCGCAGAGGCAGGCCGCTCGACAACTTCGCCCGCCGCAATCCGGTTAATGGCAGCATCGTCAAGTTGACGGATCACAGGGTGATTTTGGCTTATGTTGGGGCGAGGCTCGGACATACCGCAATAAGTAGCACAGACGCGCGCGATTCGACCATGAGAGAAACGGTAGAACGGAAAAGGGCCAGCCAGATTTTCTCTGGCCGGCCCCAAGTGGACTACGAGAGCTTAGCCTTTGGAGAATTCAGGGTAGGCTTCCATACCAAGCTCGGCCATATCAAGCCCGTTGATCTCGGCTTCCTCGCTCACACGGATGCCGATTGTCGCCTTCAGGATGAACCAGATCACCAGTGACACAACGAAGGTGAAGACACCATAGGCCAGAATACCTGTCAGCTGCGTCACAAGGCTTGTCTCGGAGTTGTAAAAGACAACCGCGACTGTGCCCCAGATACCGGCCAGCAAGTGAACAGGGATCGCACCGACAACATCGTCGATCTTGAACTTGTCGAGCATAGGAACCGCAAAGACCACGATCACACCGCCCACAGCACCGATCCAGAGCGAGCCAAAGAGCGAAGGCGCAAGCGGCTCGGCCGTGATGGAAACGAGACCGGCAAGCGCGCCGTTCAACACCATTGTAAGGTCGACTTTCTTATACATAAGCTGTGTCAGGATCAGCGCCGCCACCGCTCCGGCAGATGCTGCCATATTGGTGTTTGCAAAGATCCGGCCTACGTCTGTGATGTCGCCAACTGTGCCCGCAGCCAGCTGTGAGCCGCCGTTAAAGCCGAACCAGCCGAGCCACAGGATGAACGTCCCCAATGTGGCCAGCGCAAGGTTTGAGCCGGGCATGGGAACAGTGCGGCCGTCCTTGTATTTTCCGAGACGCGGGCCAAGCACGATAGCGCCTGCCAGAGCCGCCCAGCCGCCAACAGAGTGCACAACAGTCGAGCCGGCAAAGTCCGAGAACCCCATCTCAGACAGGAAGCCGCCGCCCCACTGCCAAGAGCCTGAAATCGGATACATAAAGCCCGTCAGCACAACAACAAAGGCAAGGAAGGGCCACAGCTTGATCCGCTCGGCCAACGCGCCCGATACGATAGACGCCGTCGCCGCCACAAACATCAACTGGAAGAAGAAGTCCGAGGCAACCGAGGCATAATCCAGCGAGGCATCCGCCGCCGCAAGGCCCACCGGCTCAAGGACCGTCGGATTGAAGAAGCCACCGACATAGCCGTTAAACTCGCCCGGATACATCAGGTTAAAGCCGACAAGCCAATACATGATGCCCGCAATCGAGAAGAGCGCCATGTTCTTGGTCAGCTGCATCGCCACGTTCTTACCGCGCACAAGCCCTGCCTCAAGCATGGCAAAGCCCGCTGCCATCCAGAACACAAGGAAGCCGCCCACAAGGAACAGCAGGGTTGTCATGATATAGGGGCCGATCTCGTCAAAGCCCAGCGCCGTGGCGTCTTGCGCCATGGCTGCGGCTGGCAGAAGGGCAAATGCGCTCCCCAGCAGATATGTCATTTTTTGTGTCATTCTCTCATCCTTTCCCCGCGCTCAGAGCGCATCTGGTCCTGTTTCGCCTGTGCGCACGCGAACCGCTTGCGCCAAATCCAGCACAAAAATTTTCCCGTCACCGATCTTGCCGGTGCGGGCTGTTTTGGTGATTGTTTCGACAATGCTGTCGACCATATCCTCAGGCACCGCTATTTCGAGCTTGATCTTGGGAACAAAATTCACGGCATATTCAGCGCCGCGATAGATTTCTGTGTGCCCTGATTGCGCCCCGAAGCCTTTGATTTCGCTGACCATCATGCCCCGCACTCCGATCGCGGTCAGTGCTTCGCGCACCTCTTCAAGCTTATACGGCTTGATCGTTGCTAGAATGAGTTTCACCTTTATGTCCCTTTCGATAAGCCTCCAAACGGAAGCACTTTGCACCTGCAGCATTTGCGCAATTCGACACAGAAAGAAGCGTTCGGCCCAAAAGCCTGACGCAAAAACAGGCGAAATTCGGTTTTTTGCGCAGAGTCTCGAGGATGTGCTCAATTATTGGGCACTTATGTGAGGTGGGAAATGTGTGTTTCCCCTCTACATTTCGACACGGCCAAGATAAGGTTGGGCAAAACAACGGCTCCGAGCAGGGCAAACCATGAGTACAACCGGACGCAAAAAGCCACCGCTCGTTGCCGAGCGGCGCTACCCCAAAAAATCTGAGGCGCCAAAACCAAAGGCGCCCAAAACGTCGCCCAAAACGCGAAAACCCACCAAGCAACGGGGCTTTTTCGGGCGGATTTGGTTTGGCCTTCTCGGAGCGATCCGCGCGGTTCTGGCGTGGATATTGAAGCTCATCTGGGCCTTTGTCTGGCGGATCAGCCTTGTTTGCGCCGCGATCCTCGGGCTTGCCGTCGGCTATACCGCGCTCACGCTGCCCCCTGTCGAAGAGCTGTTTGACGGGCGGGCGCGCGGCTCTGTCACGCTTCTGGATGCCTCGGGCAGCGTGTTTGCCTGGCGCGGCGATCAATTTGGCGGGGCGGTAACGGCCTCTTCGGTGTCACCACATCTCAAAAATGCTATCATCGCCACCGAGGACAAACGGTTTTATCAACATTTCGGCCTCAGCCCGCGCGGGATTGCCTCTGCCGTGCGGATCAACCTGCGTGAGGGGCGTGGCCCCCTTTCGGGGCATGGCGGCTCAACGCTCACCCAGCAAACCGCCAAGCTGCTCTGCCTTGGCGTCGCCTATGACCCCAAACAATGGAAGAACGAGACAGCCTATGAGGCGGATTGCCGCCAAGGCTCCTTGGCGCGCAAAGCGAAGGAAGCCGTCTACTCAATGGCTATGGAGGTCAAATACTCCAAAGACGAGATCTTGACGGTCTATATCAATCGCGCCTTCCTCGGCGCGGGCGCACGCGGCTTTGAAGCGGCAGCCCAGCGCTATTTCGGCAAGTCTGCGGCGCAGGTTGCGCCAAATGAAGCGGCCATGTTGGCCGGCCTGCTCGTCGCACCCACGCGCTATGCCCCGACAAACGACCTCGCGCGCTCTCAGGCGCGCGCGGCAACCGTTGTGCGCTTGATGGAGGAGCAAGGCTATCTCTCCGCCGCGCAGGCCGCCGATGCCCAAAACAGGCCCGCAACGCTCTCACAGGCCGCACAGGCCAAGGCGGGCGGGTATTTTGCGGATTGGGTTATGACAACAGGCCCTGATTTCTTCATGGGGGATACAACCGAAGATGTGATCATTCGCACCACGCTTGACCAACGGATTCAGCGCGCCGCCGAAAGCGCGATGAAAGAGATATTCGAAACCAAAGTCAAAGACGGCTCCGAAGCGCAGGCGGCGATTGTCATTATGTCCGCTGACGGAGCTGTCCGCGCGATGGTTGGCGGGCGACAAACTCAGGTCTCCGGGGCCTTTAACCGTGCAACAATGGCGAAACGCCAGCCCGGATCGTCGTTCAAGCCCTTCGTCTACGCCGCAGCGCTTGATATCGGGCGCTCTCCGCTGGACATGATCGAAGACGAGCCATACTGCGTTCATGTTCCCGGATCAGGCGAGTATTGCCCGAAAAATTACGATAAAAAATATCATGGCACAGTGACCCTGACAGAGGCGCTGATGCGCTCTTATAACATTCCCGCCGTCAAGCTCGCGCAAGAGGTCGGGCTTGAAACCGTTCGCAAAGTCGCGGCCGACTTCGGAATAGACTCCGACCTTGCACAAGGTCCGGCGCTTGCGCTCGGAGCCTCCGAAGCCAGCCTGCTGGAAATGACAGGGGCCTATGCCGGCATTCTCAACGGCGGCAGCGCCGTAACGCCCTATGGCCTTGTCGAACTGAAACTCCTCGGCAGCGATGCGCCCCTGATGAGCGCCACGGGCGGTATAGGCGAACGGGTTATTCAACAAGACACCGCCGAAAAGCTCACCTGGATGATGCATCAAGTCGTCACAAGCGGCACCGGCGCCCGCGCAAAACTGCCCGACCGCGACTCGGCTGGCAAAACCGGCACCTCTCAGGCCGCCAAGGACGCGCTCTTTATTGGCTTCACCGCCGATTATGTGGCTGGGGTCTGGATGGGGTATGACAACAACACCCCGCTCTCGGGCGTCACCGGCTCTGGCTTGCCCGCCGAAATATGGCACGCGGCGATGGTCCATGCCCATGAGGGTCTGCCCGCTCGGGTGCTTCCCATGCGCGCGCCTGACCCGAATGAAGGCCGGGTGCTGGGCACAGCCTCACAGCAAAGCGGCACAGGCCGCACCCAGACTGCTATTCAAATCTTGCTGGAGGGAATTTTTGGCAGGTCTGATGGCACCAGCCCCCAAGAGAACACGGGAGACCGCGCGCGGCGCTGACCGTTAGTCACATCTCACATCCACAATCACGCTGCCCAAAGCCTCATATGGCGCGCCCTCAAGAGAACAATAGACAGTCTCTCGGGGCGCAGGGGGCGGCGCAGCGCCTTCACACTTCAAATCAGCAACCATCATTGCCTGATCCCCGCGAAGCCTCACCACCTTGCATCCCGAGACAGCCTCGATGGCGACACGTGCGCGCGGCTCAACAGCCGCAAGCCTTGGCGCCCACTCGCTATTGACGCGCAGCGCCTCTGCACGCCCCTGCACCACACGCACATCAAAGACACTTGGCCCGACAGTCACACGCTGCGCAGGACTCCCGCGAAACTCCCGGCTGGGCGTGTCGCACGCCATCAACATCAATCCCAAAACAATCACATACCGCATAACACCAGCTTCTCTCAAACTTGGTTAATAAATCATGACCAACTCCCGGCTTGCATTCGGGTTTTGGAATGTGTATATATTCCATAAACCGAATATAAGGAATCGTCCTATGTCCCAAAAACCCGCAGACACCTACTCGCCGCTTTACTTCCTCGCCTCGCTTGGGGCCGGGGGGCTATCCGTCACCTTTTTCATGTATCTTATGTTCTGGGTGCCTCACGAGGGCCGCCCTGTGCCTGTCTTTGAAGACATCTCCGCCGCATTTGCCGGCGGCGGCCTTCCCCTTCAGGCCGCAATCATCATCGCCGTAATTGGCATCCTTGTGATGACCTTCCTGAACGTAAAATCGTTGCTCTGGAATATATCGGCGCTGAACCGTTTCAAAAAAACCGACGCCTATCAAAACTTGCGCGCCTCTAACGCAGAAACAACCCTTCTCGCGGCGCCTCTTGCAAGCGCAATGACAATCAACGCGCTCTTTATCGTCGGGTTGGTCTTTGTGCCGGGCCTCTGGAGCATCATCGAATACCTCTTTCCGCTCGCGTTGATCGCATTTGGCGCCGTTGGCATTTGGGCGCTTGGGCTGATCGGCCATTTCCTTGGCCGGGTGCTCAGTGAGGGGGGCATTTTTGATATGACAGCCCACAATAGCTTTGCGCAACTGCTTCCAGCCTTTGCTTTGGCAATGGTCGGTGTCGGCTTCTCTGCTCCGGCGGCCATGTCTCTTGCGCCCGCAACCGTTGCTCTCTCGCTTGCAACCTCCACATTCTTCGCCGTCGCCTCGCTGATCTATACCGTCGTGGCCCTGACCACTGCTTTCGGCTCAATGCTGCACCACGGCACCGCTCGCGAAGCCGGCCCAACCCTGATGGTTATCGTTCCCATCGTCACAGTGCTGTCTATTCTGTTTTTGCGTCAGGATCACGGGCTTCACGCGAGCTTCCAAGGCCACACCACCACAGCCAATACAATGCTCTGGCTGACACAGATGATCTCCGTGCAAATCGTTTTCTTGCTGCTTGGCCTGACAGTGCTGCGCCGCCAAAACTACTTTGGTGATTTCGTCTTTGGCTCAAAAACCTCACCAGGGTCTTATGCCCTGATCTGCCCCGGCGTCGCCTTTTCTGTTCTCATGCAGTTTTTTGTCAACAAAGGGCTGGTGGCCGCAGGGGTCATCGCCAAGTTCGGGGCCGCATACTGGGCCATCACAGCCATCGCCCTTATTTCTCAAGCGCTCATGGTTCTGCTGATCTTGCATCTGAACAAACAGCACTTTAGCGCACAGCCCAAGAGCCAAGCCATCGCCGCTGAATAAGGCCTCATAGCATGACGCGATGGGCGGGCCGTTCTGGCCCGCCTCTTTTTTGGGCAACCGCTTGCGGGATCGCAAATTTGGTAATATCGTTTTACCAATTACACGAGAGACCCTCATGCCGTTTCAACCAGTCCAGCCCGAAAAGCTCAGCCGTGCGGTCGTGCGCCAAATCGAACAACTCATTCTGCGCGGAATCCTGCGTCCGGGTGAAAAGCTTCCTTCCGAACGGGACCTCGCAGACAAGCTCAATGTGTCCCGCCCCTCCCTTCGGGAAGCGATCGGAGAACTGCAAGAGCGCGGCTTATTGGCAACCAAAGCCGGCTCTGGCGTCTATATTGCCGATGTGCTCGGCTCTGCCTTTTCAGACGCGCTGATCGAACTTTTCTCATCTCACGAAGAAGCCGTGTTTGACTATCTCGCCTTCCGCCGTGATCTGGAGGGCATAGCCGCCGAACGCGCCGCACGTCTCGCCTCTGAAACAGACCTCAAAGTGATCAATCACGCCTATGAGCGCATGGTCAACGCCGACCGGCGCTACGGTGCCCAGAAAGAAGCCGAGCTTGATGCGGCCTTTCATATGTCGATCATCGAAGCGAGCAATAATGTCGTTATGCTCCATATGATGCGATCTATTTTCGACCTGCTCAAAGAAGGTGTGTTTTACAACCGCTCCCGCTTGTTTCTCCAGAATACAACGCGCGAAGAGCTTCTGGCCCAGCACAAGGCGATAAATGATGCGCTCCAGCTGCGTGACGCGGCCGGCGCCCGTCTGGCCGTTGAGACGCATCTCAACTTTGTAAACTCCGCCCTCGCAGATCAGCTCAAATCCGACAAAAACGAAGACATCGCACGCCTGCGCTTTGAGCACGACCGCGACGATTAAAGCGGGAAAAACAAAAAACCCGGCCACAAGAGCCGGGTTTTCATCACTCTTTGCGCAACACTTCAGTGAAGTTTGGCATCAACCTGTTCAATGGCGTCGTCGATGAGCTTATTGCCCGCCTGAGCCGTCATCTGCTTGGCAACGACATCGCGCGCCGCAGCAATAGCCACAACAATCGCACTGTCACGAACCTCTTTCACAGCCGAAGCCTCCGCACTTGCAAGACGGTCCTCAGCGGCCGCCAAACGGCGCGCAATAGACGTCTTGATGTCGGCCTTGGCCTGAACAGCTGCAGAGGCAGCTTCTTCTTTGGCCGCTTCGATAATGCGCTTCGCTTGCTCCTGAACTTCTTTTTGCTTGCGCTCGTAGTCAGCCAGAACCTTCTGGGCCTCGTCACGCAACGCACGGGCTTCATCAAGCTCGCTTTTGATGCTCTCTGCCCGGTTGTCGAGCATACCGCCA
Source organism: Roseobacter sp. (assembly GCA_018500125.2). Lineage (GTDB taxonomy): Bacteria > Pseudomonadota > Alphaproteobacteria > Rhodobacterales > Rhodobacteraceae > Lentibacter. Next base: position 10,742 of record JAHBAM020000031.1, read on the forward strand.
ATCATCGCAGGCACTTTGAAGTAAAAAAGAACACCCAGGAAAACAAAGAACGCAATCGCAACGATCAGATCTGTGTTTCCAAACGACCAGAAATAAGCTGAAAACGGGTTTTTGCTCGCGGCCATAGCCGGGCTTGCGGCCGTCACAGCAAGAAGAATTGAAAGTTTCCGCATCTTCTTACCCTTTCATCCGCGCTGTTACAGCCGCCGTGATGGTCTTGGCATCCGCCGTCCCACCCATGGCTGCGACAAGCTCTTTCGCTGTGTCTTTCGCAACGGTCTTAACGCTCTCAAGAGCACCTTCGCGAATGGCAGCAATCGCCTTCTCGCCTTCAGCCGTTTTGGCTGCAATCTCGGCATCAGCCTTCGCCAAAGCCACGTCGAGGTCTTTTTGAATATCTGCCTTTGTATCGGCAATAATCGTATTTGCCTCGGTGCGAGCGTCTGCAAGAGCTTTGTTGTAGGCCTCTTCCGCCTCAACTGCTTTTTGCTTCAGGTCTTCAGCCGTTGCAATATCATTGGTAATGGTGCCCTGCCGCTCTGCCAGAACCGCCGCAATGCGGGGCAAGGCAACACGTGACAAAACAAGGTAGATCACGACAAGCGTGACCACGAGCCAGAAAATCTGGTTGGCCCAAGTGGAAAAATCCAGCTGGGGCATGCCTGGGGCCGCATCGGCTGCTGTGCCTGCGGCGTCGTGCGTTTCGGTCGCCATGTGGGCCCTCCTTCGGGAACTTGCCTGATCACCGGACGAGCGCTAGGCGCCCATCCGGCCGTAAGGATCGTATCCGAAAAAAGTTAAACGGCGAACATCAGCAGAAGCGCGACGAGGAACGAGAAGATCCCCAGAGCTTCGGCAAAAGCGATACCGATGAAGAGAGTGGCTGTTTGTGAAGCCGCTGCTGATGGGTTGCGCAATGCGCCGGCAAGGAAGTTGCCTGCTACGTTGCCAACACCAATTGCCGCTGCGCCTGAACCGATAGCCGCGAGGCCTGCGCCGATGTGTGCGAGATCGCCTTCCATGTGAATTCTCCTTACGATTGGAAGTTTAGATTTCTTTCAAACCTTAGTGTGACGGATGCAAAGCATCTTTCAGATACACGCAGGTCAGAATGGTGAACACGTATGCTTGG
>JAHBAM020000224.1 GCA_018500125.2 Roseobacter sp.
AACGCGGGCTGGCGGGGCTGGGCGATCTGGAGACGGCGCGGGCCGAGGTCGAAGATGTGAAAATGACCGTCGAGGCGGCGCGCATGACCATGATGGCCAAGCGCTCGAGCCATGACGAGCTGCGCCGCGAGGGCGAGGCGCGCACCCGCCGGGGGCAGGATGTGACCAAGGAGCTGTCGGGCTGGCGGCACCGTCTGGAGACGGCGGGCAAGCGGATTGCCGAGCTTGGCGAGCGCAAGAACGCCAGCGAGGCCGAGCTGAAAGAGGCGACGGCGGCGCCCGAAGAGATTGCGGCCAAGCGCGAGGAGCTGGGGCACTCGATCTCGCAGGCAGAGGCGCGCAAGGCCAAGGCCTCGGACGCGCTCTCTACCGCCGAGGGCGCAGAGCGGGACGCGACCATGGCCGAGCGCGAAGCCGAGCGCGCCGCCAGCGAGGCGCGCGAGGCGCGGGCGCGCTCGGAGGCCCGCGCGGACGCCGCCGGCGAGACTGTGGCCTATGCCGCAGAGCGGATCGCCGAGGAGCAGGACACAACGCCCGAGGCGCTGTTGGAGAGCCTTGGCGCGGACCCTGAAAAGATGCCGGCCTCAGACGCGATCGAGCAGGATGTGAACCGCCTGAAGCGCCAGCGCGACGCGCTTGGTGCGGTCAATCTGCGGGCCGAGGAAGACGCGCGGGAGGTCTCGCTGGAGCATGACAGCCTGTTGAGCGAGAAGATCGATCTGGAGGAGGCGATCCGGGCGCTGCGCACCGGGATTGCCAGCCTCAACCGCGAGGGGCGCGAGCGGCTTTTGACCGCCTTTGAGCAGGTCAACGACAACTTCTCCATGCTGTTCAAACATCTCTTTGGCGGGGGCGATGCCAACCTTGTTCTGGTGGAAAGCGATGATCCGCTGGATGCGGGGCTTGAGATTATGTGTCAGCCGCCCGGCAAGAAACTCGCGACGCTCTCGCTTTTGTCGGGCGGGGAGCAGACGCTCACTGCCATGGCGCTGATCTTTGCGGTCTTTCTCGCCAACCCTGCGCCGATCTGTGTTCTGGACGAGGTCGATGCGCCGCTGGATGATGCCAATGTCACGCGGTTTTGCGACCTTCTGGACGAGATGTGCCGCCAGACGGACACACGCTTTTTGATCATCACGCACCATGCTGTGACGATGAGCCGGATGGATCGTTTGTTCGGGGTGACGATGCAGGAGCGCGGCGTGAGCCAGCTTGTCTCTGTGGACCTGAAGAAAGCGGCGGCGATGGTGGCCTGAGGGGGGCGCGGCGGCGCTTTTTGAGGCTGGCGCAGAGCGCTTTGGTTAACGCAGCGTCCCGCAGGGTTAACGGGCGAAAAAACGTCTGAGTCCGGGGGGGTGAAAAGCGTGCACAGGGCGTGCACCATGCGTGCACCGCCTGAATGTTAATTTCTGTTAAGAGAATCAGGTTAACGGGGCGTTCGCCGGGCGGGTTTGGTGCGCAGTGAATGCGCACCCTACGAACATACCTCTGCTTTGGTGTGTGGGGTGGCTGTCGGATTTGGATATTTGGAGCAATAAAAAAGAGCGGCCTCGATGGGGCGGCAGTATAGAGTGTGATGGGGGCGGAAACATTTGTTTCGTTGTTTCGGGGCGATCAACGATCCGCGGGAAAACCCTGATATTATCTTACGAGCGCCCAGAAGTTGCCCGATTGTGCGGCGATAGAGTGTCTTGAGATAAGAAGAATCGAGGGATTGTCGCGTATGGACCGACTGACGGAAATGGAAGCCTTTGCCATGGTTGTAGACCAGGGCGGGTTTACGGACGCTGCCAAGAAGATGGGGATTTCCAAATCGGCCGTTTCAAAGCACGTCTCCAGCCTTGAGGCCCGATTGGGCGCGCGGCTTCTCAACCGAACGACGCGGCGGGTCAGCCCGACCGAGATCGGGCTTGCCTATTATGACCGTGCGCGGCGTGTTCTGAACGATGCGGGGGAGGCGGATGCGCTTGTCTCGTCGATGCAGTCTGACCCTTCAGGGCTGTTGCGCATTTCTGTGGCGACGGATTTTGGTGTGAACCATCTCAGCCCTGTGTTGGGCGAGTTTCTGGCGGATTTCCCCGATATTACGGTGAATATGGTTCTGAACAACCGCTATGTGGAGCTGATTTCGGAGGGCTTTGATATGGCGATCCGGATTGGCGAGCTTGAGGACAGCTCGTTGCGGGCGCGCAAGCTGACCGAGACGAGTATGCGCATGATTGCCAGCCCCAGCTATTTTCAGCGGCACGGGCGGCCCCAGAAGATCGACGATCTGAATGATCACAAGCTGTTGCATTATTCCAACCATTCGGCGGGCAATGTCTGGAAGATCACCGCGCCGTCGGGCGAGAAGCGGCAGGTGCGCACGGCGGGCTGGCTGACTGTGAACGACGGGCAATCGCTTTTGAATGCGGCGGTGTCGGGTCTTGGCATCGCTTATCTGCCGAGCTTTCTTTATGCGGAGGCGCTTGAGAAAGGGCTGGTGGAAGATGCGATCCCTGATCTGCCGATGGAGACGCAGGGCATTTATGCGGTCTACCCGCCCGGGCGCTTTACGCAGCCCAAGGTGCGCGCCTTTATCGACTTTCTGGTTCATGCTTTTGGCGACAAAGGCCCGAGCGACTGGTGAGCCGCTTCTGATTTTCCCCGCGGTTTTTCCGCACCTGGCCCCGGTTGATCCGGGGCCTTTTTTTTGGGGTTCGGGCGCTTGGGCGCTGTCTGGACAGAGGTGTCCAAAAAACAGTTCCGCGAATCATGTGGCTGGCGTAGCCTGAAGGCACCGCTGCGGGGATGATGGCGGATAGTCAACGGGAGACACTTCAATGAAAGATGAATTTCAGACACTGCAAGCACGTTCGCTGGTGAAAGACTGGGCGCGCGCGGCACGTGAGGGCAAGATGGAGCGCCGTGAATTTCTGGCGCTGGCGAGCACCTTTGGCGCGAGCGCCGCAGTGGCTTATGGCCTTTTGGGGCAGGCCGCCCCTGCGATGGCGGCGGGAGAGGGCAAGCCGGGCGGCGTTCTGAAAGTCGGGATGCGGGTTCTTGCGATGAAAGATCCGCGCACCTTTGACTGGAGCGAGCATGGCAATATTGCGCGCCAGTATCAGGAGACGCTGGTGCGCTGGAACAGCGACTTTACCTTCTCCGGCCTGTTGCTGGAGGATTGGCGCGTTTCGGATGACTCCAAGACTTACACGCTCAATGTGCGCCAGGGCGCGATGTGGAACACCGGCGACAAATTCACCGCCGATGACGTGATTTTCAACCTCAAGCGCTGGTGCGAGCGGGACGCCGAAGGCAACTCTATGGCGGCGCGCTTTACGCCGTTGATTGACGAGGCGACGGGGCTGGCCCGCGAGGGTGCGATCGAGAAGATCGACGATATGACGGTGCAGCTCAATCTGCTGCAGCCCGATATCAGCCTGATTGCGGGGATGGCGGATTATCCTGCGATGATTGTGCCGCAAAGCTATGATCCGGACGCCGATTTTGCCGCCAATGCCATCGGCACGGGCGCCTTTGAGCTGACCAGCTTCGAGATCGGAGTGGGCGCGAGCTTCAAGCGCCGCGAGAGCGGCTGGTGGGGCGGTCAGGCGCTTTTGGACGGGATCGAATTTATCGATTATGGCACCGATCAGTCCAATTATGTGGCGGCCTTTGAGGCGGGTGAAATCCACCTCAATGACGAGACGACATCAGACTTTCTGGAGGCGCTCGACGCACTCGGGCTTGAGCGCAAGTCACAGGCCACTGCAAGCACGATTGTGGCGCGGATGCGCGCGGATTCTCCGCCCTATGACAACAAGATGCTGCGCAACGCTGTGCAACTCGCGGTGGATAACTCGGTTGTGCTCGAGATCGGGTATAACGGCGAGGGAATCCCGGCGGAGAACCACCATGTCGCGCCGATGCACCCCGAGTATTTCGCGCTGCCCAAAATTGCGCCCGACCCCGCCAAGGCCAAGGCGATGCTGGAGGAGAGCGGCCATGCGCAGACCGAGCTTGAGCTATTGTCGATTGATGGCGACTGGCGCACGGTGACGACCGACGCGATCGCGGCACAGCTGCGCGACGCGGGCTTTAATGTGAAGCGCACGGTTATTCCGGGCAGCACCTTCTGGAACGGCTGGACGGAATACCCGTTTTCGACAACCAACTGGGGGCCGCGGCCTCTGGGCATTCAGGTCTTGTCGCTGGCCTATACATCGGCGGCGGCATGGAACGAGAGCGGGCATAAGAACCCCGAGTTTGACGCCAAACTGGCCGAGGCCTCGGGTATTTTTGACCCCGACAAGCGCCGTATGCTGATGGAAGATTTGCAGCGGATGCTGCAAGACAGCGGGGCGATGATCCAGCCTTATTGGTATAATCTCAGCCTGCACCATGTGCCCGAAGCCAAGGGCGTGCAGCGCCACCAGTTCCGCGAGATGCATTTTGAAGCGGTCTGGCTTGATATGTAAAGATCGAGCAGAGAGAGAGAGAGAGAGAAAGCGGGCCGCCGGGGGAGACCTTGGCGGCCCATTTTTATGGGCGGGGCGCAGGGGATGCGCGCGCAGGGTAAGAGAGGTGCGCAGTGAATGCGCACCCTACGGCGTGGGCGGTGTGCAGGAAAGGCGCAGGCAGGTTGGGATCAGCGTGTGGGGACCGGCGCGCCTTCGCCGCGGTAGTCATAAAAGCCGCGGCCAGTTTTGCGGCCCAGCCAGCCGGCGGCGACATATTTTGTCAGGAGCGGACAGGGGCGATATTTGGTGTCGGCGAGGCCGTCGTGCAGCACGTTCATGATTGCGAGGCAGGTGTCGAGGCCGATAAAGTCGGCCAGCTCGAGCGGACCCATCGGGTGATTGGCGCCGAGCTTCATGGCGGCATCAATCGAGGCGACATTGCCGACGCCCTCATAGAGCGTATAGCAGGCCTCGTTGATCATCGGGATCAGGATCCGATTGACGATAAAGGCGGGGAAATCTTCGGCGGAGGCGGCTGTCTTGCCGAGTTTGTCGACCACGGCAAGGCAGCTCTGATAGGTTGCGTCATCTGTGGCAATGCCGCGGATCAGCTCGACGAGCTGCATGAGCGGCACCGGATTCATGAAGTGAAAGCCCATGAACTTCTCGGGGCGGTCTGTGCGCGCGGCGAGGCGGGTGATCGAGATCGAGGAGGTGTTTGAAGTGATGATCGTGTGCTCGGGCAGGTGGGGCACGATGCCTTCGATGATCTTGTTTTTGATGTCTTCGTTTTCTGTTGCGGATTCGATCACGAGATCGGCTGTGCCGAGCGCGGCCACGTCGAGCGCGGGGGTGATACGGGCGAGGCCGGCTTGCATCTCGGCCTCTGTGATCAGATTGCGCGAGACCTGGCGCACCATGTTCTTTTCGATTTTGGCGAGTGCGGCTGTGAGCGCGTCCTGACTGAGATCATTGAGCGTGACGGTGTATCCTGCGAGCGCCATGACGTGTGCGATACCATTGCCCATCTGGCCTGCACCGATGACGCCGACTGTTTTGATATCCATGATGCTCTCCTTCGGGGTTGGTCCTGACAATAAGCCGCGCCTTGAGCAGGCTGCAAGGCGAAAGATCGGGCTTTAAATCCTGCGTATTTTATCTGTTAGGGAATTTGCAACGGCTCTGGCGCATCCTCGATTTCGGGTGAACTAAATTTGTGGTGGGAACTATGTCCTATGAAAGAATAGGGGGCGCAGCCCTTGACTATAGACTCTGCGAGTATGACGGATCGCGACTGAGCTTTCGCGGCCCCAAACGCAGCCTTGCGGAGCCTTATGTGGCGCTCTTGGGGGGCACAGAGACCTTTGGAAAATTTGTGCCGCGCCCCTTTGCCGACCGGCTGGAGGACAAGCTCGATATGCCCTGTGTCAACCTCGGGGTGATGAGCGCGGGGCTGGATGCTTTTGCGAGCGATCTTGGCGTTTTGAGCATGGCGGCGCAGGCCGAGGCTGTGGTTGTGCAGGCGATGAGCGCGCACAATCTGTCCAACCGGTTTTATACGGTGCATCCGCGCCGCAACGACCGCTTTTTGCGCGCGTCCGACCAGATGAGAAAGCTGTTTCGGGGGGTGGATTTTACGGAATTCCACTTTACCAACCATTTGTTGCGGCATCTGGCGGGCTATCATCCTGAGGGGTTTATTCTGTTGATGCGCGAGTTGCAGCAGGCCTGGGTTGCGCGGATGAAGCTTTTGGCGGAGCGGGTGGGAAAGCCTCTGGTGCTCTTGTGGTTTGCCGATCATGAGCCGGCCGAGAAGCGCGGATTTGCCCATGCGGCGAGTGCGCCTTTTGCTGTGACGGAGGCGATGATCGAGCAGCTGGGCGGCGATGTGGCGCAGGTTGTGATCTGTCGTGTCAGCCCGGCGGCTCTGGCGCATGGGCAGGAGGGCATGGTGTTTGCCGATCATGAGGCTTTGGCGGCGATGCAACTTCTGGGGCCGGCGGCGCATGAGGAGGCGGCGGATGCGCTTTTGCCTGCGGTGCAGAGGGTGCTCAAGCGGTCTTGGCGGCGTTGAGCCATGTGCGCAG
>JAHBAM020000236.1 GCA_018500125.2 Roseobacter sp.
AGATGTGTATAAGAGACAGGCTGAAGGCTTTGGAGCAGGGCGCAACGCTGGCTTTGGCCAATAAGGAATCGCTGGTCACGGCGGGCCAGCTTCTGATGGAGACGGCGGCCCAGCATGGCGCGCGGATTTTGCCTGTGGACAGCGAGCATTCGGCGGTGTTTCAGGCGCTGGTGGGCGAGGATATGGCGGCTGTCGAGCGGGTGATTATCACGGCTTCGGGCGGCGCGTTTCGCGACTGGCCGCTTGAGCGCCTCGCCGGTGCGACTGTGGCCGAGGCCAGCACCCATCCGAATTGGAGCATGGGGCAGCGGATCACCATTGACAGCGCATCTATGTTTAACAAAGCCTTGGAACTTATTGAAACGCGTGAATATTTTGGCATTGAACCTGAGAAAATTGAGGTGCTTGTCCACCCTCAATCTCTGGTTCATGCGTTGGTCGGCTTTCAGGACGGCGGCTTGATGGCCCATGTCGGGCCGCCCGATATGCGCCATGCGATCGGCTATGCGCTGCATTATCCCGAGCGGGCCAGATTGCCGGTGGAGCGGCTGGATCTGGCGCGCATCGGGCAGCTTGAGTTTAGCGATCCTGACCCGCGGCGCTACCCGGCTTTGGGTCTGGCCTATGAGGTTATGGCGCGCGGCGGGCTGAGCGGGGCTGTGTTCAATGCGGCCAAAGACACGGCGCTGGACAGGTTTATGGCGGGGCAGATCGGCTTTACCGAGATGGCGCAGGTGGTGCGGGCCACGCTGGACCAGCTCTTGCCCGACGATAGCCTTATCGACGCCCCAATGACCCTTGATACCCTGCGCCATGCAGCCCACTTAGGACAGAGCACCGCGCGCAGCGTGACCCCGAGATAAGACAGAAAGACAGGTAAACTTTTGGATTTTATGACTCTTCTGCCAGAATTTGGCAATGTGATCCTCACCCTCATTGCCTTTGTTGTGGCGCTTTCGATCATTGTCGGGGTGCATGAATACGGCCATTACATTGTCGGGCGCTGGTCCGGGATCAAGGCCGAGGTGTTTTCGATCGGCTTTGGGCCGGTGCTTTTTGCGCGGGAGGACAAACACGGCACCATCTGGCAGATCGCGGCGATCCCGTTTGGCGGCTATGTCAAATTTCTGGGCGATGCCAATGCGGCGAGCGCCAAGGACGGCGCGGCTATGGAGGCGCTGCCGGCGGCGCAGCTGCGCCATACGATGCATGGCGCACCGCTTTGGGCACGGTCTGCGACGGTTCTGGCCGGCCCTGTGTTCAACTTTATCTTTTCGATTTTTGTGTTTGCCGGGCTTTTGCTTGCGCTTGGGACGATGTCATCGCCCCCCAAAATTGCGGCGCTTTACCCGATGCCTTATGAGGGGATCACGATTGAAACGGGCGACCAGATCCTTGCGATCGAGGGCGCGGCTTTTCCCAGCGAGCCGAGCCGCGCCTATTTTGATGCGCTGCCGGGGGGGCTGTTGCTTGACTACAGGGTGCAGCGCGGCGATGCGCAGCTTGTTGTGCAGGGCCCGCAGTATAGCCCTGCGCGGATCGGCGGCGTGCAACCGCGCTCGGCCGGTGAGGCGGCGGGCCTGATGGAGGGTGATATCATCCTGCGGGCCGACGGGCAGGAGATCGCCAGTTTTCTTGAGCTGGTGGAGATTGTGAAGGCCGCCGAGGGCGCGCCTGTGCGGCTCAATGTCTGGCGGGCGGGGGAGGATAAGGAATTTGTCATCCAGCCCGAGCTGCGCGATGTGCCGACGGCGGACAACGGCTTTGAAAAGCGCTTTCTCATAGGCATTTTCAGCTCGACCTTCTTTGAGGCCGAAACCGAACGCCCCGGCGTGATCGAGGCTGTGGGGCTGGGCGCGGAGCAGACCTACCGGGTTGTGACGCGCTCTGTTTCGGGGCTGTATCATCTGGCGTTTGGCAAGATCAGCTCTTGCAATATGTCCGGTGCCATCGGGATCGCGCGGGCGTCAAAGGCCCAGGCGGAGGAGGGGCTTGCCGCGTTTATCGGCTTTCTTGCGCTGCTGTCGACGGCTGTGGGCTTTCTCAATCTCTTGCCCATTCCTATGCTAGATGGGGGCCATCTGATGTTTTACGGCTATGAGGCGGTGATGCGCAAAAAGCCGAGTGACAGGGTGATGCAGGTCTTGATGAGCATGGGGATTGCGCTTGTTTTGAGTGTCATGGTCTTTGCGCTCTGGAACGATATTTTCTGCTGATCCGCCGGCAGGCGGGGCGCTGCCTTAATATTGCCACAATTGCGCCGCGCTCGCGGCACAAAGCTCTGCCACAGTTGTGCTGTAAGAGTGGAGTTTTTCTATGGATACGATTGCAAAGAGTTATCGCGGGCTGCATCTGCTTTGGGATTTGAACTGGGATCGTATTCTTTATCTGGCGACCATCACGGTTGCGCTTTTTGCCGGCGCGTGGCTCGGCAGCGTGCTCTTGTGAGGCTGTTTCTGGCTTGATATCCGATTATACCCGCTGTGCGCCCCGTGTTGGGGCGCTTCTCGTTTTGACATCAATTGCCAATGCGATTAGTCAGTCTGGATAGGGGTGTCTGACTGGAAATGAGAATATGACAAGCAGTGTCACGAAGCGCAACGCGCGCACAGGATCAAACCACACCATTGGCAAAACGCGGGGATTACTGGCTTGCGCCATGTTTTCAATGGCTTTTGGCTGGGGTGCTGTGCCTGCGCAGGCGCAGAGTTACAGTTTCAACACGGTGGCTGTGGAAGGCAACAAGCGGATCGAGACAGACACGATCCTGACCTATGCGGGAATCGCTCGCGGGCAGAGTGTTTCTGCGGGCGAGTTGAACGAGGCATATCAGCGGATACTTGCGTCGGGGCTGTTTGAAACAGTTGTCATCGAACCCAAGGGTGGCCGGCTTGTGATTGCGGTTGAGGAGTTTCCGACCATCAACCAGATCAGTTTTGAAGGCAACCAGCGGCTCAAGGATGACGAGCTGGCGCGCTTTATCAAGCTCAGACCCCGGCTTGTTTTCAGTCCGACACAGGCCGAGCGGGACGCGGCAACCTTGACCGAGGCCTATGCCGAGAATGGCCGTTTGGCGGCCAAGATCACCCCCCAGATTATCCGCCGCAGTGACAACCGCGTTGATCTTGTGTTTGAGATTTTTGAGGGCGGAAATACAGAAGTGTCGCGGATCGGCTTTGTCGGCAATCAGGTCTTCTCGGACCGCCGTTTGCGCCGTGTTTTGGAAAGCAAGCAGGCCGGGCTGCTGCGCGCCTTCATTCGCAAGGACACTTTTGTTGAAGACCGGCTCCAGTTTGACCAGCAGGTTTTGCGCGATTTCTATTTGTCGCGCGGCTATGTCGATTTTCGCACAACCTCTGTGAATGCCGAGCTGGCGCGCGAGCGCGACGGGTATTTTCTGACCTTTACAGTGGAAGAGGGGCAGCAATTTGCCTTTGGCGAGATCACAACCGTGAGCGAGCTTGCCGAGGTGGATGGCGAGACCTATCAGGAGACGGTCAAGCTGCGCTCGGGCGATGTCTTTTCTCCGGCCTCTGTGGAAAACGCGATTGCGCGCATGGAGCGCTTGGCGATCCGCAATGGTCAGCCTTTCTTGAGGGTTGAGCCGCGGATCACACGCAATGACCGCGATTTGACGCTGGATATCGAATTTGTTCTGGGGCGTGGCGATCGTATTTTTGTGGAACGGATCGACATCGAGGGCAATGCAACCACGCTTGACCGCGTTGTGCGGCGCCAGTTCCGTGTGGCGGAAGGCGACCCGTTCAACCCGCGCGAAATCCGCGAAAGCGCGGAGCGGATCCGCGCGCTTGGCTTCTTTGGGGATGCGCAGGTCAACGCGCGCGAAGGCTCAACGCCCAACAGCGTGATTGTGGACGTGGATGTGCAGGAAAAGCCCACCGGCTCGCTGAACTTTGGCGGCACCTATTCGACAGACAACGGCTTTGGCCTTGTGGCGCAATACACCGAGACCAACTTTCTGGGCCGTGGCCAGACGGTGCGCTTTCGCGCCTCGGGGGCGACGGACAACACAAACTACGGGCTATACTTTGAGGAGCCTGCCTTCCTTGGCCGTGATGTGAGGTTTTATTTTGATGTCGGGATCGTGGAGACCACGAGTTCGAATGCCAATTACAACACGAGCAAAGGCAACTTTGCGACGGGTCTTGCCTTTCCGCTTGGGGAGCGCGCGCGGCTTGGTGTGAACTACAAGTTTAACGCAACCAAAATGTCTGTGACCAACACGACTGTTTTGTCCGGCCCTGCGCCGATTGTCTGCACCAATACCTCCTTGTGTTTGGGGGACGTTCTGTCCGCCGAGATCGCTCAGGAGCGGCGCACGCAAAGCTCTGTCGGATACAGCTATGAGTGGGATTCACGCAAGACCTCTCTGGATGATGACGAGGGCTTGCGCTTTGTCATCAGTCAGGATTTTGGCGGTTTGGGGGGCGATGACAGCTTTGTTAAGACCAAGGCCAAAATGGTGGCCCAGACCCGTGTTTTCAGCGAGGAAATCACCCTGCGGGCGACTGTGGCGGGCGGGGCGGTAAGCTTCTCCGGCGCGGGCAGCCGCGCGACCGACCGCTGGCTGTTTGACGAGGATATCATCCGTGGGTTTGCGGCGGACGGGATCGGCCCACGGGATTATAACGCGGGCGCCAATATGGATGATGCTTTGGGCGGCAATTATTTTGCGTCGGCCAAGTTCGAGGCGCTGTTCCCGCTCGGCCTGCCGGAGGAATACGGGATTTCGGGCGGTGTGTTTTATGACATCGGCAACGTCTGGGGGCTGGATGCTGTGGGCAGCAACACGCTTTATGAAAGCGGGTCGTTCCGCCATGTGGCGGGTGTTTCGATCTTTTGGGTGACACCGATTGGTCCGATGCGTCTGAACTGGAGCAAGGCTTTGGAAAAAGAAGTGCATGACATCGACCAGAGCTTTGAGTTTACGATTTCAACCGAGTTCTAGGATGGCCGGGCCGCTCAGATCATTTGTCTTGCCGCTTGCCCTTGGGGCGTGCCTTTGGGCGGCGGGCGCTTTGGGCCAGAGTTTAAGCGAGCCACGGGCCGAAGTTGTGATTGTCGATCCCAACAGGCTGTTTGCCGAGACCCTGTTTGGCCAGCATATTTCGGAGGCATTGGAGGCCGAAGCCGCCGAGCTATCGGCCAACAACCGCCGTTTGGAAGACGAGCTGCGCGCCGAAGAAAAAGAGCTGACCGAAAAGCGCCCGACCATGACGGCGATTGATTTTCGCGATGCGGCGGAGGCCTTTGACAAGAAGGTTCAGGCCATTCGCCGCGAGCGTCAGGACCGCGCCCGCGCGCTGGAAGACAGGCGCACCACGGCGGAGCAACGGTTTTTGGCCACGGCGCAGGGGGTTCTTGTCGATCTGATGAACGAACGCGGCGCGAGCATTCTTCTGGATATGCGCTCGATTATTTTGCGGGATGCGGCGATTGATATTACCAATGATGCGGTGCGCAAGATTGACGAGGCGATCGGGCGCGGCGAGACGCTGGGCACGGTCGGGGCCGAGACCAAAGAGGAATAATGCATCTTGGGGCTGCGCCGCTTGTTTCGCTGGGGCGCTCTTGCTACTGAGAGAGCAGATTGACTGGAAGGAAAACCAATGACAACCGAGGTTCTGCGCGCCGATATCGGCCTTATCCAGCGGATTATTCCGCATCGCTATCCGTTTTTGTTGGTCGACCGGGTGGAGGACATCATCGGAACAGAATCGGCCCGCGGCATCAAGAATGTGAGCATGAACGAGCCGCATTTTCAGGGCCATTTTCCGGGCAAGCCGATTATGCCGGGTGTGACGATTGTCGAGGCGATGGCGCAGACGGCGGCTGTGATGGTGGGCGTTGCGCTTGATATGGCCGATAAGGAACTGCTGGTTTATTTTATGGCGATCGAGAAGTGCAAATTCCGCCGCATGGTTGTTCCCGGAGATGTGCTTGAGATGCAGCTCACCACATTGCGCGGCAAACCCGGTGCCAAGGTCTGGCGCTTTGGCGGGGTTGCCACGGTTGAGGGCGAGATGGCCTGTGAAGTCGAATTCACCGCGATGATGGATTTGCCGAAGGTGGCCGCAGAGTGAGCCGCGATATCCACCCAAGCGCCATTGTTGAAGAGGGCGCGCAGATCGGCGAAGGCTGTAGCATTGGCCCGTTTTCCCTGATCGGGGCAGATGTGGTGCTGGGGGCGAATGTGCAGATCAAGAGCCATGTTGTCGTGACAGGGCAGACCGAGATTGGCGAGGGCACGGTTGTGTTTCCCTTTTCGGTGATTGGGGAGGTGCCGCAAGACCTGAAGTTCAAGGGCGAGAAGACCGCGCTGAAAATCGGCGCGCGCAACCGTATTCGCGAGCACGTCACCATCAACTCCGGCACAGAGGGCGGCGGCGGGCTGACGCGGATTGGCGACGACGGGCTGTTTATGGCCGGCTGTCATATTGCCCATGATGCACAGGTCGGGAACCGTGTGATTGTGGTCAATTCTTCGGCTGTGGCGGGGCATTGTGTGATTGAGGATGATGTGATCATCGGTGGGCTGTGCGGCATTCATCAATGGGTGCGCATTGGTCAGGGCGCTATTATCGGCGCTTTGAGCATGGTGACCAATGATGTGATCCCGCATGGTCTTGTGCAGGGGCCGCGCGGCGAGCTGGACGGGCTGAACCTTGTCGGGCTGAAGCGGCGCGGCGTGGCGCGGGCCGATATTACGGCGCTGCGGGCGGCCTTTCAGATGCTTGCGCAGGGCGAGGGCACCTTTCAGGAGCGCGCGCGGCGTTTGGGCGAGGACAGCGAAAGCGACTATGTGCAACAGATCGTTGGTTTTGTGACTGGCGCAAGCGACCGTTCTTTCCTCACTCCGGGGCATTGATGTGCTGGCGCTGATCGCAGGGCGCGGGGCTTTGCCCAAGGCGATTGCGGATGCGCAAGCCACGCCGCCTTTGATCTGCGCTGTGGAGGGCTTTGCGCCGCAAGAGCTGTCTGTTGATCTTGAGTTCAGGCTGGAGACCTTGGGCAGCTTTTTGAGCGCCCTGCGCGCTCGCGGTGTGAGCGAGGTGTGCTTTTGTGGCGCGATTGCGCGGCCACGGCTGCGCCTGAGCCGGCTTGATCTGAAGACTTGGCCGCTGGTGCCGCTGTTTCTGCGGGCACTGCGGCTCGGGGATGACGGGGCCTTGCGCGCTGTGATGGCGCTGTTTGAGGCCAGAGGCTTTGAGGTGCGCGGGGCGCATGAGCTTTTGGCGGGGCTGACGATGGCGGCGGGTGTTGTAACGCAAGCCCGGCCCCAAGAGCGGCACGAGAGCCTGCCAGCGCTCGGGCGGGCCGTTTTGCAACAGATGGGGCAGGCCGATCTGGGGCAAGCCTGTGTCTTGCGCGCAAAAGATGTCTTGGCCCAAGAGGACGCCACAGGCACAGACGCGATGTTGGCACGGGTCTTGGCGAAGGGGCAGGGACAGGGGGCCGTGCTTTATAAGGCGCCCAAGCCGGATCAGGACAGGCGGGCCGATCTGCCAACCATTGGACCGGCCACCGCGGCAGCGGTGGCGGAAGCCGGCTTTGACGGGATCATCCTTGAGGCGGGTGGCGTGATTGTGCTGGATCAGCGCCAAGTGATCGAGCGGCTTGATGCGGCGGGGATGTTTTTATGGCTGGTGTGAGGCGCGTTTTTGTCGTGGCGGGAGAAGCCTCGGGCGACAAGCTTGGACAGGCTGTGATGCGCGGGCTGAAACGTTTGCAACCTGACATTGAATTTGCCGGTGTCGGCGGGCCTTTGATGGCCTCCGAGGGGCTTGTCTCGATCTTTCCCATGACGGAGCTGAGTGTGATGGGGCTGGCGGAAGTCTTGCCCAAATATCGCGCTCTTTTGCGGCGCAAGGCCGAGACTGTCGCGGCGGCGCTTGCCTTTGAGCCTGATGTCTTGTTGACGATCGACAGCCCCGACTTTTGCAAGCGCGTGGCCAAAGAGGTGCGCGCACAGAACGGCGCGATCAGAACGGTGCATTATGTTGCGCCCTCGGTTTGGGCATGGCGGCCACACCGCGCGGCACAGCTTGCGGCGTTTACCGATAAGGTTCTGACTTTGCTGCCGTTTGAGCCCGAGCTTATGCAGGCGGCGGGTATGGAGGCGGAATGTGTCGGCCATCCTGTGGTGGCGGAGCCTGAGGCGAGCGGGCAGCAGATCAGCGCCTTTCGCGCGCGCCACGGGCTTGGGGATGCGCCGCTGCTATTGCTGTTGCCCGGGTCGCGCATGGGCGAGGTGAAGCGGCTGTCGGCCCGGTTTGGCGCGGCGGCTGAGGATGTTTTGGCCAAGCACGCCGGGATGCGCGCTGTTGTGGTTGTGGCGGACGGGGTGCGCGCATTTATGGCCGAGTCGCGCGATCTGTTTCCGCCTCAGACGGTTTTTGTGACGCCGCAGGACGCCACTGAAAAGCGCGCGGCCTTTGCGGCGGCTGATGTGGCGCTGGCGGCGTCGGGCACGGTTTCGCTTGAGCTTGCGGCGGCCAGAACGCCGATGGTCATCGGCTATGATATGGCGTGGCTGAGCCGGGTGATTATGGCGCGGATGCTATTGATTGATACGGTGACGCTGGTGAATCTGGTGAGCGAAACGCGCGCTGTGCCCGAGCGGATCGGCAAGGCCTGCACCGCTGAGGCGCTGTCACAGGCTGTGCTGGCGGTTCTGGCGGCGCCTCAGGCGCAGGCCGAGGCGATGCGGCTGACCATGGAGCGGCTGGGCCGTGGCGGCGAAGATCCGGGCATGCGCGCGGCCAAAGCGCTGCTGCGTTAGAGGCTGATATACTCGACCGTGTCACCGGGCGCGCGCGCGCCGTCATGGGGCGGGCGGATCAGGAGCGCATTGGCGGCGGCCAGAACAGACAGCAGAGCCGAATCCTGACGTGTTTCGGCGCTTATCTGGCCTTGGGTCACTGTGGCGCGCATATAGTGCTCGCGTGGGCCATTGGCGGGCAGGGGCGCTGAGAGGGTCGCTGTCAGGCGCTCGGCGGGCGCTGCGGTCAGCCCGCTCATCACGCGCAGCACAGGCAGCAGGAAAACATGGCCGCAGACCAGAGCGGAGACCGGATTTCCGGGCAGGCCGATCATCAGCGCCGCACCCATCTGGCCGGCCATGAGCGGCTTTCCGGGGCGCATGGCGACTTTGTAAAAGCTCTGCTGAAGCCCGAGGCCGGCGGCAACATCGGCGACGATATCATGATCGCCCACAGAGGCACCGCCGATTGTGACGATCAGGTCGGCACCGTCACAGAGCGCAAAGACGGTTTCAAGGCTGGCGCGGTTGTCACGCGCGATCGGCAGGATGCGCGCTTCGGCGCCATGGGCCTCGAGCAGGGCTTTGAGACCATAGGTGTTGGAGGCGATGATCTGGCCCTCGGCGGGGGGTTCGCCGGGCTGAACCAGCTCGTCGCCTGTCGAGACAAGCGCCACCACGGGGCGTTTGAACACGCAAAGCTCGGGATGATTCATCGAGGCGGCGAGGGCGATATCGGAGGGCGTGAGGCGGCGCGGGGCGCTCATCTCGTCACCAAGCCCAAAATCCTGACCTGCGGGGCGGATGTTTGACTTTGTGGTGTCTTCGGTCAGAAGCGTGATCAGCTTGCCGCGCCGCTCGACCTCTTCCTGAATGACAACGCAATCGGCCCCTTCGGGCACCGGCGCGCCGGTGAAGATGCGCACGGCCTGACCAGCGCCAACACGGCCCTCAAAGCCATGACCTGCGGCGGACTCGCCGATCACAACAAATTGGGCGTGCAGATCGGCTTCAACCGAATTGAGCGCGTAACCGTCCATGGAGGAGGCGGCAAAGGGCGGCTGTGTGAGCTTGGCCGCGATCGGCGCGGCCAGAACGCGGCCTGCCGCTTCGGTCAACGGGCAAAGCTCGGTTGTGACGGGGCGGGCGAGCGCGAAAAGCTGATCCAGAGCGTCTTGAACTGAAATCATTTTGCTTCGTAACGTCCTGATTTGCCACCGTCTTTCAGCACAACGCGGGTCGCGCCGATCTCCATCGCCTTGTCGACGGCCTTGGCCATATCATAGACCGTCAGCGCCGCGACAGAGACGGCTGTGAGCGCTTCCATCTCGACACCTGTCTGGCCTGTGGTTTTGACTGTGGCGGTAATCTGCACGCCCGGAAGGCTGTCGTCCGGCTCAAGGGTCAGCGCGACTTTTGTGATGGGCAAGGGGTGACACAGGGGGATGAGGCGGGAGGTTTCTTTGGCGCCCATGATGCCGGCAAGCTGGGCCACGGCGAGCACATCGCCTTTTTTGGCGCGGTTCTCTTTGATCATGGCGAGGGTCTCGGGGGCCATGCGGATATGGCCCTTGGCGGTGGCAACACGTGCGCTCACGGGCTTGTCGGAGACATCAACCATATGGGCGTTGCCGGTGGCGTCAAAATGGGTCAGCTCCGACATCAGGCACCTGCCGCGCTGAAAGGGTTGGCAAGCAGGCTGCGTGTGGCGGCTTCGACATCGTCTTGACGCATCAGGCTTTCGCCGATCAGGAAGCTGCGCGCGCCGTAGCGGGCCATATCGGCAAGATCTTCCGGGGTCGAGAGGCCGCTCTCGCAGACAATCATGCGCTCGGCCGGAACCCGTCTGGACAGGCTGCGTGTGACATCAAGAGAGGTCTCGAAGGTATTGAGATTGCGATTGTTTATTCCGATCATGCGCGACTTTAGGGCGCTTGCGCGCTCAAGCTCGTGAGCGTCATGCACCTCAAGCAGCGCATCCATGCCCCAGTGGCTGGCAGCGTCTTCCAGCTCGCTGGCTTGGGCGTCAGACACAGAGGCCATAATGATCAGAATGCAATCGGCGCCCAAGGCACGGGCTTCGGCGACCTGATAGGTGTCATACATGAAGTCTTTGCGCAGCGCGGGCAGCTGACAGGCGTCACGGGCCGCCGTGAGATACCTTTTGTCGCCCTGAAAGCTCGGAGTATCAGTGAGCACCGAGAGGCAGCTCGCTCCGCCCGCCTCATAGGCGCGGGCGAGGGCAGCCGGGTCAAAGTCGGCGCGGATCAGGCCCTTGGAGGGGCTGGCTTTTTTGATTTCGGCGATGAGGCCATAGCCTGTTTTGCCGGCTTCAAAGAGAGCGTCGGCAAAGGGGCGCACGGGGGCGGCGGCCTGTGCCTCGGCCTCAACAGCCTCCAGAGGCCGCGCACGTTTGTCTGCGGCGATTTCTTCAAGCTTGTAGGCTTTGATCTTGTCCAGAATTGTCGCGCTCATGTGGCCTCCGTTGTCAATTTGGCCAGGGCGGCGACTTTTTCGGCCGCTCTGCCGCTGTCGATGCTGTCGCGCGCCATGGCGACGCCTGTTGTGAGTGTATCAGCTTTGCCCGCAACGTGAAGTGCGGCGGCGGCATTCAGCAAGACGGCGTCGCGGTAGGCTGATGCTTCGCCCGCAAGCAGCGCGCGAAAGGCGGTCGCGTTCTCTGCGGGGGTGCCGCCGATGATATCCTCAAAGGGGTGCACGGGCAGCCCGGCCTCTTCGGGGTGCAGCTCTTGCTCGGTGATGGTGCCATCTTCGTTAAGGGCGGCGACCCAGGACACGCCTGTGATGGTAAGCTCGTCGGTTCCGTCAGAGCCGTGCACAAGCCAGGCACGCTCGCTTCCGAGCTGCCCGAGGGTTTCAGCCATGGGGCGAATGAGGTCGCGGCTGAAAGCGCCTGTGAGCTGGCGTTTGACGCCGGCGGGGTTTGTGAGCGGCCCCAGAATATTGAAGATCGTGCGGGTGCCAAGCTCGGCGCGGGCGGGGCCGACATGGGCCATGGCCGGATGATGCATGGGGGCCATCATGAAGCAGATGCCACAGCTTTGCAGGGCTTTTTCGACACGATCGGCCCCGATCATCACGTTGATGCCGAGTTCGCCCAGCGCATCGGCGGCGCCTGATTTGGAGCTGAGGTTGCGGTTGCCGTGTTTGGCGACAGGCACGCCCGCGCCCGCAACAACAAAGGCTGTGGCGGTTGAGATATTGAGGGGGCCCCTGCCGGCACCGCCCGCGCCCGCAACAACAAGGGCTGGGGCGGTTAAGATATTGGGGGTCCCCTTGCCTTCCCCGCCGGTGCCGACGATATCCATGGCGCCGTCGGGGGCTTTGACGGCATGGCATTTGGAGCGCATGACGGCGGCGGCGGCGGCGAATTCTTCGACGGTTTCGCCACGGGTGCGCAGCGCCATGAGAAAGCCGCCGATCTGGGCCGGGGTGGCCTCGCCATTGAACAGCTCGGTGAAGGCTGTTTCGGCCTCGGAGCGGCTGAGAGGACGTTCAGCGGCGGCCTCGATCAGGGGTTTCAGGACGTGGCTCATGCCGGCTCCTTTGCCATATCAAGGAATGTTTTCAACATCTTGTGCCCATGTTCGGAGCGGATCGATTCGGGGTGAAACTGGACGCCATGCACAGGCAGCGTGCGGTGAGCGAGACCCATGATGGTTCCGTCGGCCAGCGCGGCTGTCACTTCAAGGCAGTCGGGCAGGCTGTCGCGCTCTACCACAAGCGAGTGATAGCGCGTGGCTTCAAAGGGCGAGGGCAGGCCCGCAAAGACGCTTTTGCCCTGATGGTGGATGGTGCCCATTTTGCCATGCACGATTTCATGGCAGCGCACGACCTTGCCGCCAAATGCCTCGCCGATGGTCTGATGGCCCAAACAGACCCCCATGAGCGGAATGCGGGCCTCGGCGGCGGCGCGCGTCAGCTCAAGGCAAATTCCGGCTTGGGCGGGGTCTTTTGGCCCCGGAGACACAAGGATCGCGGAGGGAGCAAGGGCCAGAGCCTCGGCCACAGTGAGTGCGTCATTGCGCGCCACACGCACATCTGCGCCCAATTCGCCGCAATAATGCACCAGATTATAGGTAAAACTGTCGTAATTATCTATCAGTAGCAGCATCTTGTCATTCGCAGTTAGGAAAGGGCTGGAGGCTCACCCTAAGGTCGCGGTATAAATGGTCAGGGTTAGAGCGGAGCGTCAAGGGGCAGAGGCCCGATGAGGCAGATAAATCAGAGGTGAGTTGAGTGGCACGCGGATTTCTCAGGGGTGTGATGGTGGGAACAGTGGTGGTTTCTGCGGGTGTGGGTGTGCTTTCGGTGGCGACGGATTTGCCTGTTGGAGAGGCACCCGAGACATTGGCCGTCGCGCCGGATGCAACTGAGGGAGCCACGGCGCGGCCAGCGGCTTTGCCTGCGCTTCCCGCCGCCGACAGTGCGCCGGCGACCCCCGCTGCGAACGCGGATGCGACAGGCGAAGCGCGCGCGACATCTGTGCCGGATGCGGACAGTCTGAGCCTGACGGACACCCAAGCCGCGCGCAAGCCTGACGCCGCTGTGCCCCCGACAGCCGCCTTGAGCGCGCCGCAGGCGGGCGCCGGCCCTGTGATCCGCACGGCACCGGACTCGCCGCTTGTGCCGCCTGCGCGATTGGGCGCGCCAGTGGCGCCGTCTGGCGAGAGCGATCTAACAGTATCAACCGCCCCTCCCACGCCGCAGCCTGAAGCTCTGCCGGATGCTTTGCCTGAGGAGGAGCGTGAGGAGATCATCCTGACGATCCCGAGCTTGCCAGAGGATGAGGGCGTTGGGCGCGCGGGCCTGCCCGCGGCTGACGGCGCAGAGGCGGGAGAGGGCGCGCGGGTGAGCATTGGCACGCCGGCCCGCACTCTGGGCGCAGGCTCAAGCAGCCGTTTGCCCCGTCTGGGCGATAGTGAGGCAGAGGCCACAGGTGAGGCCACAGGTGAGGGGACTGGCGCGGCAACTGGTGAGGGCACGGCACAAGGCGCTGACGGGGCGCAGGCGCGGGTCGACATCAGCGAGCTGCCGCCTGTGGAGCGCTATGCGGCGCCCTATGTTGCGAGCGAGGGTGTGCCTCAGATGGCGATTGTGCTGATTGATGACGGCACAAGCGAGATTGGTGTTGAGGCGCTGAGCACCTTTCCGTATCCGCTGAGTTTTGCACTGGATACCTCCTGGAGCGGTGCTGCGGCGGCGATGGAGGTTTACCGCAAGGCGGGCTTTGAAGTGCTTGCCATGGTGAGCCTGCCCCGCGGGGCGCGGGCGTCGGATGTGGAGGTGTCTTTGCCGGTGCTGCTTGAGAGGCTGCCTGAGGCGGTGGCGATTATGGAAACGCCCGATGCGGCTTTGCAAGGCAACCGCGAGGTGATTGCGCAGGTGAACGCCTATCTGGCCGACAGCGGCCATGGGATGCTTCTGTTTCCCAAGGGGCTGAACACCGCGCAGAAAGTCGCGGCGAAAGATGGCGTGCCCTCGGCCACTGTCTTTCGCGACTTTGACAGCAACGGGCAGACTGCCAGCACCATTAAGCGGTTTTTGAACCATGCGGCCTTGAAAGCCGATGCAGAGGGCGGTGTTGTGATGGTGGGGCGGCTGCGCCCGGATACGATCAGCGCGCTGCTGCTCTGGGGCTTGCAGGAGCGGGGCGAGCGGCTTGAGCTTGCGCCGGTGAGTGTTTTGCTGAAAACACAGTGAGGCGGGCACGATGTGGGCGTAGGGCAGACAGTGTGGCGGACAGTGAGGCAGATAGTGAGGCGGGCAGTGAGGCAGACAGTGTGGCCGGAGCGGGTCTGTCCTAGACCTCCTGCGCGGTCCAGTCGCCCGGAGCGAGGCCCTTGAGGCTATAGGGTCCGATGCTTTGGCGGATGAGCCTTAAGGTCGGGTGGCCGACATGGGCCGTCATGCGGCGGACCTGACGGTTGCGGCCCTCCTTGAGGGTCAGCTCGATCCAGCTGTCTGCAATGGCTTTGCGAACGCGGATCGGCGGGGTGCGCGGCCAGAGCCAGAGCGGCTCTGCCACGCGGCGGGCGCGGGCGGGCTTTGTGGGGCCGTCTTTGAGCACAACACCTTGGGCCAGCGCCTCAATCGCGGCGTCATCGGGGACGCCTTCGACCTGAAC
>JAHBAM020000029.1 GCA_018500125.2 Roseobacter sp.
GGGCCAGCCCCCGCACGCAGGATTAGGCGGGGGCCAGCCCCCGCACCCCCGGGATATTTTTAGAAAGAGGGAGGGGGGCGCGGGTTTTTGGGCGGGGGTGGCACAAAAAAACCGCGCCAAGCCGGAGCATGACGCGGTTTTGAGAGCGTTTGGGCCGCTTAAGCGCGGTTCATGCGGTTTTCGATCAGCTCTTCGACCACGGCGGGTTCGGCCAGTGTCGAGATGTCGCCCAGAGCGCCATAATCGTTTTCGGCGATCTTGCGCAGGATGCGGCGCATGATTTTGCCCGACCGGGTCTTGGGCAGGCCCGGCGCCCATTGGATGAGATCGGGGGAGGCAATCGGGCCGATTTCCTGACGCACCCAGTTGCGCAGCTCTTTGCGCAGCTCTTCGGTCGGCTCGGCATCATTCATCAGGGTGACATAGCAATAGATGCCTTGCCCCTTGATCTCGTGCGGGTAGCCGACCACGGCGGCTTCGGCCACGGCGGCGTGAGCGACGAGCGCGCTTTCGACTTCGGCTGTGCCCATGCGGTGGCCGGAGACATTGATCACGTCATCGACGCGGCCTGTGATCCAGAAATCGCCGTCCTCGTCGCGTTTGCAGCCGTCGCCTGCGAAGTAATAGCCTTTGTAGTCGGAGAAATAGGTTTTCTCAAAGCGCTCGTGATCGCCCCAGACGGTGCGCATCTGGCCGGGCCAGCTGTCTTTCATGCAGAGCACGCCTTCAACGGGGTAGGTGTGAATTTCCTCTCCCGAGGTTGGCTCGAGCACAACCGGCTGCACGCCGAAGAACGGCTTCATGGCCGCACCCGGCTTGGTGGCATGGGCGCCGGGCAGCGGGGTCATCATATGGCCGCCGGTTTCGGTCTGCCACCATGTATCCACAATCGGGCAGCGGCCGCCGCCGACCACGTCGTTATACCAGTTCCAGGCTTCGGGGTTGATCGGCTCGCCGACTGTGCCGAGCACTTTCAGGCTGCTGAGGTCACATTTTTCAACGAATTCATTGCCTTGGCCCATGAGTGCGCGCAGCGCTGTGGGGGCGGTGTAGAACTGGTTCACTTTATGCTTTTCGCAGACCTGCCAGAAGCGGGAGGCGTCCGGGTAGGTCGGCGTGCCTTCAAACATCAGGGTTGTCGCGCCGTTGGCGAGCGGGCCATAGACGATATAGCTGTGGCCTGTGACCCAGCCGACATCGGCGGTGCACCAGTAGATGTCGCCATCGTGGTAATCAAAGGTGATTTCCTGTGTCATGGAGGCCCAGACGAGATAGCCGCCGGAGCAGTGCACAACGCCTTTGGGCTGGCCTGTGGAGCCTGAGGTGTAGAGAATGAAGAGCGGGTCTTCGGCGTTCATTTCCTCGGGCGGGCAATCGGCTGAGACTTTGGCGATTTCCTCGTGATACCAGAAATCAAGCCCGTCGCGCCAGGCGACCTGATCGCCTGTGCGTTTGACCACAAGGCATTTGACATCGTCCACATCATGCAAAAGCGCCTGGTTGACGTTGTCTTTGAGCTTGGTTTTGCGGCCGCCGCGCGGGGCGTGGTCGGCTGTGATGACGACTTTGGCGTCGCAGCCGTTGACGCGTGCGCCGAGGGCATCGGGGGAGAAGCCGGCAAAGACGATCGAGTGGATCGCGCCGATGCGTGCACAGGCGAGCATGGCATAGGCGGCCTCGGGGATCATCGGCATATAGATGATGACGCGGTCGCCTTTTGTGACACCCATGTTCTTGAGAACATTGGCCATTTTGCCGACATGGCCGTGCAGATCCTTGTAGGTGATATGCTGGGCCGGCTCGGCGGGATCGTCTGGCTCAAAGATGATGGCGGTTTGATCGCCCCGGGTGGCGAGATGACGGTCCACGCAGTTGGCGGCGACATTGAGCGTTCCGTCTTCGAACCATTTGATATCGATCTTGCCGGGTTCAAAGGAGGTGTTTTTCACTTTGGTGAAGGGTTTGATCCAGTCCAAACGCTTGCCGTGCTCGGCCCAGAAGGCCTCGGGGCTGGTCACCGATGCGGCATACATTTCGTCATATTTTGCGGCATCGACATGAGCATTTGCGGTCATGGACGCGGAGGGGGCATAAGTTTTGGACATAGCGGTTTCCCATTTGTCTTTGTGGTGTGAAGGCTATTGAGGCCCCGCCCGGTGCGGTTTGCAGTCGGACGGGGCAGGGAGAGCCGTTAGATGGCGAGATACTCGGCGCGCAGCTCGGCGTTTTCGAGCACTTCGGCAGCGGAGCCGTCAAAGACGATACCGCCGGTATCGAGGATCACGGCGCGATCGGCGAGTTCAAGCGCGCGCACGGCGTTTTGCTCAACCAGAATGGTTGTGATGCCTTGCTCCTTGATGATGCGCAGGGTCTTTTCGATTTCGTCCACGATGACGGGCGCGAGGCCCTCAT
Source organism: Roseobacter sp. (assembly GCA_018500125.2). Lineage (GTDB taxonomy): Bacteria > Pseudomonadota > Alphaproteobacteria > Rhodobacterales > Rhodobacteraceae > Lentibacter. The sequence continues at coordinate 2,413 of JAHBAM020000029.1, forward strand.
ATGGCTCATCAAGCAAAAGCACCTTGATGTCGCGTGCCAGAGCGCGGGCGACGGCCAGCATCTGTTGTTCACCGCCCGAGAGGGTCACGCCCTCTTGCTTGCGGCGCTCTTTGAGGCGTGGGAACAGCTCATAGAGGCGGTCGAGCGACCAGCCGATCGGCGGCGCGATCTGGGCGAGCTGCAAGTTTTCCTCAACCGTGAGGCCGGGGATGATGCAGCGGTCTTCCGGCACAAGGCCGATACCGGCCTGGGCCGCCTGATAGCTTGTCATCGTGTGAAGCGGCTGGTGATCGAGCCAGATTTCACCATGGGTGACTTGCGGGGCGTCCATGCGCGCGATCGAGCGCAGGGTCGAGGTTTTGCCAGCGCCGTTGCGTCCGAGGAGGGCGAGAATTTCGCCTTCGTGGACGTTGAAGCTGATGTTTTGCACAATATAGCTTTCGCCATAGTAGCTTTCCATGCCCCAGACCGAGAGATAGGCCGGAGCGGTTTCGGCATAGTTTTTGCCTTTGGAGAAGTCTGGTTTGACGTTCATCTGAAGTCTCCCTTATGCCGCTTCGCCGAGATACGCTTCGCGCACTTTCGGGTGGCCTTTGATGTTTTCCGGGTGGTCTTCGACAAGCGGTGTGCCTTGTGCCAGAACGGTGATCCGGTCTGCCAGCGAGAAGACCACGTGCATATCATGTTCGATGATCGCGATGGTGATATCACGCTCTTCCTTGATCTGCTTGAGGAGGTCGATTGTGTTGTTTGTGTCGGCGCGGGCCATGCCGGCTGTTGGCTCGTCGAGCAAGAGCAGGCGTGGTTCCTGGCTGAGACACATCGCGATTTCGAGGCGGCGTTTGTCGCCCCGTGACATGGAAGACGCCTGCATCCCGCGTTTTTCGGCGAGGCCCATATCTTCGAGCATGGCTTCGGATTTCTCCAGAATGTCCTTTTCGCTCATCATATCGGCATAGGCGTGCATCCGGAAGGCGCCGTCGCGTTTGGCGAGAACCGGGATCATCATGTTTTCCAGAACCGAAAGGTCGGAAAAGATTTCCGGGGTCTGGAACACCCGCGAGATACCCATCTGGTTGATCTCATAGGGGGTGCGGCCCAGCACGGACTGGCCATCAAACATCACCGAGCCTGTGTCGGGGATGAGCTTGCCAACGAAGCAGTTGAGCAGGGTGGATTTGCCCGCGCCGTTGGGGCCGATGATGGCGTGGCAGGTGTTCTCTGCCACGCTCAGGTTCACTTCGTTCAAGGCTTGCAGACCACCGAAGCGCTTGCCGACGTTCTTGACTTCAAGAATTCCCATTGGAGCTTTCCTTATTCTGCAGGTGTTGATGCGGCGGTGTCTTCAGCGTCGTCTTTGCGCTTGAAGAGTTTCGCGATGCGTTGGCCGCCTTCGACAAGTCCGCCGGGCAGGAAGATCACGACCAGCATGAAGATGATGCCGAGGGTGAGGTGCCAGCCTTTGCCGATGAAGGGGTAGATCAGCGTGATGATGAAGTCTTCAAGCCCGTCGGGCAGGAAGGCAAACCATGTGTGCAGGATGTCTGAGTTGATCTTGGAGAGGATGTTCTCCATGTATTTGATCAAGCCAGCGCCGAGCACAGGGCCGATCAGCGTGCCTGCGCCGCCGAGGATTGTCATCAGGACGACTTCGCCCGAGGCGGTCCAGAACATACGTTCGGGGCCAACTTGGGTGTCCATTGCAACCATCAGGCCGCCTGCCAGACCCGCATACATACCCGAGATCACAAAGGCTGCGAGCGTGTAGGGGCGCGGGTTGAGACCTGTGTAGTTCAGGCGCTGCTGGTTTGACTTCACGGCGCGCAACATCAGGCCGAAGGGCGAGCGGAAGATGCGGATGGCGAGGTAGAAGGCCAGCAGCATGATCACGGCCGCAATATAGTAGCCTGTGTTGAAGGTGAAGAGCCAGCTGCCCACGGAGAGTTCGTAGCTTGAGCTCATATTGAGGCCAAAGAGGTTTGCGCGGGCCTGTTCGCCAGCGCCGAGGGCGCCGTCAAGGATCCGGGCATCGTCAAGTTTGAGCTGCAGACCGGTTTCGCCGCCTGTGATCGGTGTGAGCACCGAATAGGCCAGCGCATAAGACATTTGCGCGAAGGCCAGTGTCAGGATCGAAAAGTAGATGCCAGAGCGGCGCAAGCTGACGTAGCCGACGAGCAGGGCAAAGGCACCCGCAATGGCAACCGCGAGGATCATGGCCGGGATCACATTGGTTGTGAGCAGTTTCATCATCCAGATCGCAGCGTAGGAGCCGACACCGAGGAAGGCGGCGTGTCCGAAGCTGAGATAGCCGGTGAGGCCGAAGAGAATGTTGAACCCGATCGCGAAGATCCCGAAGATCACGAAGCGCTGCATGAGGTCGGGGTAGCCCGCGTTGAACTGTGCGAGGCCCGAGCCTTCGGGGAAGGGGTTGAGGATGAACGGAGCCAGCATGGTGAGGCAGGCCACGATCAACAGGAGATTATAGTCTTTTTTGGTCAGTCCGAGCATGGCTTAGTCCTCCATCACGCCTTTGCGACCCATAAGGCCACGGGGACGTGTGAGCAGAATGATGATTGCAACCAGATAGATGATGATCTGATTGAGACCGGGCAGGAATTCGAGCACTTGGGCCATTGAGGCAAAGCTTTCGAGCACGCCGAGCAGGAAGCCCGCGAGCACCGCACCGGGAAGAGAGCCCATGCCCCCGACCACAACCACAACGAAGCTGAGGACGAGAAAGTCCATGCCCATATGGTAGTTGGGCGAGTTGATGGGCGCATACATCACGCCGGCCATCCCCGCGACCGCTGCCGCGATGCCGAACATGATGGTGAAGCGTTTGTCGATGTTGATGCCCAGCAGGCCGACTGTCTCGCGGTCTGCCATACCGGCGCGCACAACCATCCCGAAGGTGGTGAACTGCAGGAAGGCAAAGACGGCGCCGATGATCACAGCGGCAAAGGCGAAATAGACCAGACGCCAGTAGGGGTAGATGATCGTGTTGGGGTCAAATCCGAGCATGGCGCCGAAATCGAAGCTGCCGGCAAAAACTGCGGGGGCAGGGGTCGGGATCGGGTTTGCACCGTAGTAGAACTTGACGATCTCTTGCAAAACGATGGCGAGGCCGAAGGTCACAAGGATCTGGTCTGCATGGGGGCGCTTGTAGAAGTGCTTGATGAGACCACGCTCCATGATCACACCGACCAGCAGCATTACAGGGATCGAGAAAAGGATCGCCAGGGGCACAGCCCAGTCGATGATCGCTTCGCCCGTGGATTGTCCGAAAATATCGTAAATATAGGGCACGTCGACTTTCAGGGGATTGCCCAGGAAGTCTGTTTTTGTTTCGTCGATGATGGTGTGGCTCCATGTGAGAAGCCGCGTCAATGTCACCGCACAGAAGGCACCGATCATGAAAAGCGCGCCGTGGGCGAAGTTTACCACACCCAGCGTGCCGAAAATGAGAGTGAGGCCCAGCGCGATCAGCGCATAGGCAGAGCCCTTGTCGAGCCCGTTCAGGATTTGCAGAACTATCGCGTCCATTGCCCTACCTCGGAATATGTTTGGAAAGCCCCCAAAAGGGGCAAAGGGTATAGGGCGAGCATATGGCCCGCCCTATGAGTGATACTGTTAGGCGCCTGCGTTGCAGGTTCCGAGCTCGCCACCCGCAAATTGGGGGTGATCGGGCGCGTAGGTCACTTGCTCAACAGGGGTGACTTCAACGATTTCGAGAAGGTCGAACTCGGATGTCGGGTTCTCTTTACCCTTCACGACGAGAACGTCTTTGAAGCACTGGTGGTCTTCGGCACGATACAGTGTCTTGCCGTTGCCCATACCGTCAAACTCAAAGCCTTCCAGAGCTTCGCCAACACCACATGGGTTGAACGTGCCGGCACGCTCACAAGCATCTGCATAAAGCAGGGCTTGAACGTAGCAGGTGTGCGCCGCCTGTGAGGGTGGGAAGCCATATTTCTCACCGAAGGACTTA
>JAHBAM020000109.1 GCA_018500125.2 Roseobacter sp.
AGATGTGTATAAGAGACAGGGCTGTGATTGGTCCGCAGAGCTTTATCGGCGCCTGTGCCACGGTGGGCGAGGGCTGTTTTCTGCGCGAAGGGGTGCGGATCGGAGCGCGCACAACGCTCGGCGCGCGGGTGATTGTGCAGCCCGGCGCTGTGATCGGCGGGGACGGTTTCAGCTTTGTGACCCCCGAGCAGAGCGCTGTTGAGCGCACCCGCGCCTCGCTGGGCGATCAGGGCGAAGGCGAAAGCCAGCATTGGGAGCGGATCCACTCGCTCGGGGCGGTGCAGATCGGCGCGGACTGCGAGATCGGGGCGAACGCCTGTATCGACCGCGGCACTGTGCGCGACACCAAGATCGGCGCGCGCACCAAGCTCGATAATCTGGTCCATATCGGCCATAATGTTGTGATCGGCACCGACTGTCTGATTTGCGGGCAGGTCGGCATGGCCGGCAGCTCGACCATAGGCAACAACTGCGTGTTTGCCGGGCAGGTCGGGATCAACGATAATATTTTTGTCGGCGACAATGTGATTGCGGGCGGGGCGACCAAGATTTTCACCAATGTGCCCAAGGGCCGCGTTTTGCTGGGCTATCCGGCTGTCAAAATGGACAGCCATGTCGAAAGCTATAAGGCAATCAGACGCTTGCCACGGCTCTTTAAACAGGTGGCGGAGTTGCAAAAAGCTGTTTTCAAAAACGGTGAGACCGACTAAACGAACCCTAGGCAACTTTGGGGATGTGACATGAGCGTACAGGACAAAGTGATCCGGATCATAGCAGAGCAAGCGCTGCTTGAGCCTTCGGATGTCAGCGTGGAGAGCACGCTTGAAAGCCTCGGGATTGACAGTCTTGGCCTCGTGGAAAGTATTTTTGCCATCGAGGAAGAGTTTGATATCTCGATCCCGTTCAATGCCAATGAACCTCAGAAATCGGATTTTGACATCTCCAATGTCGCGAGCATCATAGCCGGGATCGAAGCGCTCATCGCCGGGCAGCAGGGCTAGGGCCGATGAAACGCGTTGTGATCACGGGCGCGGGCACGATCAACGCTTTGGCCCATAATGTGCCGGACACGCTCAAGGCGATGGCCGAGGGGCGCTGTGGCATCGGGGCGCTCGTGATGCCCGATGTGGAGCGGCTTGCGGTCCAGATCGGCGCGCAGGTGCAGGGCTTTGAGCCGGAGAGCCTGTTCAACCGCCAGCAGCTCTCGCTTTATGACCGTTTCACCCAGTTTACCCTGATCGCCGCACGGGAGGCTGTGGCGCAGTCCGGCCTGAGCTTTTCGGGCGAGCTGGCGGCGCGCTCCGGGGTTGTGCTGGGCAACTCGGGCGGCGGCATGACCACGCTCGACGAGAATTACCGCTCTGTTTACGAAGAGGGCAAAAACCGCGTGCATCCCTTTGTTGTGCCCAAGCTGATGAACAATGCTGCGGCAAGCCATGTCAGCATGGAGTTCAACCTCAAGGGGCCGAGCTTTACCGTGGCGAGCGCCTGTGCCAGCTCCAATCATGCCATGGCGCAGGCCTTTCAGATGGTGCATGGCGGCATCGCGCCCGTCATGGTGACAGGCGGCTCTGAGTCGATGCTGTGCTTTGGCGGGGTCAAGGCGTGGGAGGGGCTGCGGGTGATGTCCAAGGACGCGTGCCGCCCGTTCAGCGCCAACCGCAATGGCATGGTGCAGGGCGAGGGCGCGGGGATCTTTGTCTTTGAAGAATACGAGCACGCCCGCGTGCGTGGCGCCGAGATTTTGGCCGAGGTGGCCGGCTTTGCCATGAGTTCGGATGCGGCCGATATTGTCATGCCCTCCAAACAGGGTGCGGCGCGGGCCATTTCGGGCGCCTTGCGCGATGCCAAGCTCAACCGCGAGGATGTCGGCTATATCAACGCCCATGGCACCGGAACAGCCGCCAACGACAAGACAGAATGCGCCGCCGTGGCCGACGCCTTTGGCGCGCAGGCCGACAAGCTGATGATCTCCTCCACAAAGTCGATGCATGGCCATCTGATCGGCGGAACGGGGGCTGTCGAGCTTCTGGCCTGTATCATGGCGCTGCGCGACGGGATCATTGCGCCGACAATCGGCTATGAGGAGCCTGATCCGGAATGTGCGCTTGATATTGTGCCCAATGAGGCGCGCGAGGCCAAAGTGAGCGCTGTGCTGTCAAACGCCTTTGCTTTTGGCGGGCTGAACGCCGTGATCGCGCTGCGCAAACTCTGATTTTGCCGCATGAAAAAAAGCCGCCTGCGCAGGGCAAGCGGCTTTTCAGGGAAAGCTGTGGGCAACCGGCCTATTTGCCGGCGAGCGCGTCAAACCCGGCTGTGAAGCCTGACAAAGACATATCCAGCGTCACAACCTCATCCGGGGCGGGCGCGGGGCGCAACATCACTTTGGCAACGGCGCCTTTTTTCATGGCGGCGATATCTTCGGCGGTAAAGCCGACCCGCGCAAAGCAGCCGATCGGGCTACAGAAGCTATAGGGATAGCGGCGCGCCTTGCCTGTATCGACCTGAATGGTGAGCTGTGCTGACAAGAGCGTTTCCAGAGGCACGAGAATATTCGCGCCCGCCACGGCCTTGCCACCTGTGGGCAAGGGGAAGATCGTCACTTCGGCCACATTTGTGCCGTTGGTGTCCTGAAGAACCTGAAACAACTGGCAGGCTTCATTCGGGTTGTCTGTGCCTGCGGGCAGGGAGGGATCGCGCAGACATTGGACTTTCCAATCGCCTGACTCCGACTTGATATATGGCTCGGGGAGCGCCTCTTCGCCAAGGCTCAGAACCTCGGGCGCGGGCGCGGCGGATGTTTCGGATGTTTCGGTGGTCTGGGGGGTTTGTGCGGGCGTTTCATCGGCTGTGGTTTGGGCCGAGAGGCCAAGAGGGGCAGCCAGAAGCGCCAGAACGAGCGCGATGCGCGAGGGAGTCAACATAGAAGGGTCCACCTGTCATTATTATGTTGCAAAAGGGCTTACCATGCAGGGGCAGGGCTGTCAGGGCCAAAAGGGCGCGCAGTGTGGCACTATGAGCATTTTTCTGCGCATGGGCAGCGGGCGCAGACGCGCAAACCCCAAAAGAAAAAGGAGCCGCGCGGCTCCCTTTCCATAACTTTTTCTCCCCGTCGGACTTGGCCGACTTATTGTGAAACGGATGCTACGTCACATGGTCGCAGGCGTCAACAGCCCTTTGCGCCTGAGGCATAAAAATGGCCGCGCCCGCAAGCGCGGCCCAGTCTGACAGGGAGGAAGTCAACTTCGCACCAAGAGGACATGAGGTGCGAAGCGTGCTTGATCCTGAGGGCAAAACATTAAAATACTGTGAGGGAGACGTGCGCAATCCTGTGCACCGGTGTTTTTTAGGCGGGAGACGTGTTTTGACAGAGGGTATTTTTATGGGCGGGGGCGGCGTTGACTACGGCGCGGCGCAGGTCTTGGGCTTGAAATACGCAAACCGTCACGGGCTGATTGCGGGGGCAACGGGCACCGGCAAAACCGTCACCTTGCAGATCATGGCCGAAAGCTTTTCCAAGATGGGTGTGCCGGTCTTCATGGCCGATGTGAAAGGCGATCTGTCGGGGCTGGCCAAGGCGGGCAGTGCAGCGGCAAAACTGCATGGGGCCTTCATGAGCCGGGCTGAAAAAATCGGCTTTGACACCTATGCCTACGAGAGCTTTCCGGTCACATTCTGGGATTTGTTCGGCGCACAGGGCCATCCGATCCGGACCACCGTGGCGGAGATGGGACCGCTTCTGCTTTCGCGGCTCCTCGAACTGACCGAGGCGCAGGAGGGGGTCGTCAATATTGCCTTTCGCGTGGCGGACGAGGAGGGGATGCCGCTTCTGGACCTGAAGGATTTTCAGGCGCTTCTGGTCTGGGTGGGGGAGAGCAAAGACAGTTTGAGCCTGCGCTATGGCAATGTCTCTGTGGCCTCGATCGGCGCGATCCAGCGGCGTTTGCTGGTGCTTGAAAACCAGGGCGGCAGCCAGCTGTTTGGCGAACCGGCGCTGGCGCTTGAGGATATGATGGCGCTGGCGAGCGACGGGCGCGGGCGCATCAATGTGCTGGCGGCAGATAGGCTGATGTCCTCGCCACGGCTCTATTCGACCTTTCTGCTCTGGCTGTTGAGCGAGCTTTTTGAGGAGCTTCCCGAGGTTGGCAACCCTGACAAGCCCAAGCTGGTTTTCTTCTTTGACGAGGCGCATCTTCTGTTTGACGGCGCGCCCAAGGTTTTGCTGGATAAGGTCGAACAGGTGGCGCGGCTGATACGCTCCAAAGGGGTCGGGGTCTATTTCATCACCCAGAATCCCGATGATGTGCCCGAAGACATCCTTGGCCAGCTCGGCAACCGTGTGCAGCACGCGCTGCGCGCCTTTACTGCGCGCGACCAGAAGGCGCTTCGGCTGGCGGCCGAGACCTACCGCAAGAACCCGCGCTTTGACATCGAGACCGCCATTCGCGAGGTCGGCGTGGGGGAGGCTGTGACCTCGTTTTTGCAAGACAAGGGCGTGCCGGGGGTCGCCGAGCGCACGCTTATTCGCCCGCCCGCCTCACAGCTTGGGCCAATCACAGAGGCCGAGCGCGCCGATGTGATCGCCCGCTCGCCTGTGGCGGGGAAATATGAGACGGTTCTTGATCGCCCCTCGGCCTTTGAAATGCTGCGCGCGCGCGCCGACAAGGCCGCCGCGGCGCAGGCGCGCGACTTTAAGGCGGCACGGCGCTATCAGGGCGGGGGCGCGCGAGACACCTCATCGCGCAGCTCACAGGGCGACAGCTTTGGCGAAGCGCTCACCAAACAGGTGATGCGCGAGCTGAAGGGCACAACTGGCCGTCGCATCATCCGCGGGATTCTGGGCGGGCTGTTCAAAGGGCGCTAGATCACTCTGCGCTGTCGCGGGCGCGGCTTTGCTGCTCCATGCTCAGCACGCGGATCGGCACCGACATAAGAGCCACAAAGCCGGCGGCCAGAACAGCCGAGCTGGCAAAGCCGATGCCTGCAAACAGGCTGATGATGTAGCGCGACTTGAGGGGCTGAAAGAGGATCTCAAGATATCCCAGCCCCTCGGCGGCGCCAAAGCTGGCGTAAACGAGTGCCGCCTCTGTGAGGACGCCCACCAGCCCGACACCCAAGCAGAAAGTGCTGGCAAAGATCAGGCGCTCGCGCCCGTCCATGCGCGCGCGCAGCACGGCAAAGACGCTTCGGCCGAGTGTTGTGGAAAAGAACAGCGGGCTAATGGCGGCGAGCCGCATCCAGAGCGAGGGATACCACGTGACCTCACCCTGTGGCATGAAGCGCCAGAGGGCGACAAGAGCAGCGCAGCCCAGAGCGAAGAAGGCCACGCCCCTCAGGGCCGCGCGCACAAGAGGGCGCATTGCACTCATTTCTCGGGAATAAGCCCGCGCGGGCTGAATCTGAGCACGCAGAGCAGGATAATCCCCATGGTCAGCAGACGCATATGCGCCGCCGAGTCCAGCAGATGCGCCTTGAGCGCGCTGCCCTCGGCCATGCCCGACGTGACAAGCGTGAGAAAGGCGTGACCCATCGGCTCGACCTGCACCCAGAAGAACCAGATCACAAAGCCGCCGAGCACCGCACCAAGGTTGTTGCCCGAGCCGCCAACGATGACCATCAGCCAGACAAGGAAGGTAAAGCGCAAGGGCTGGTAGGAGGTCGGCGTAAGCTGGCCATCCAGCGTGGTGATCATTGCACCGGCGATGCCGCAAATGGCAGAGCCGAGAATGAAGATTTGCAAATGCCGTGCGGTTACGTCCTTGCCCATGGCCTCGGAGGCGGTTTCATTGTCGCGGATCGCGCGCATCATGCGGCCCCAGGGGCTTTTGAGCGCGGCTTGCGCCATGATGAAGAGCACAAGCAGCACAACTGCGAAGAGGCCCGCATAAAGCAGCTTGACCCAAAGGGTCGAGGCTGTGACAGGGTCAATCCCGTAGGCATTGGCCTTGGCCACAAAGGTTGCCGAGCTTTGCAAGTCGATCTCATAGGGCACGGGGCGAGGCAGGCCGATCACGTTTTTGACGCCGCGCGCCATCCAGTCCTCGTTTTTCATCACGGCAATCACGATTTCGGCAATGCCGAGCGTCGCAATCGCGAGGTAATCGGAGCGCAGCCCCAGAGCTGTCTTGCCAATGACCCAGGCCGCCGCAGCGGCAAACAGCCCGCCGATCGGCCAGGCAAGCAGAACCGGCAGGCCGAGGCCGCCGATGTTGCCGGCATTGGCGGGGTTGATTGCCTCGACAGCTTCGACACCGCCGTCAAACACCGCGCGGAAGGCAAAAAACCCGATCACCAGAACCGCCAGAATGGCCAGATTGCGCGCCCGACCCGCCGCCATGCGCCGATAGATCAGAACGGTCGAGACAATGCTCATGATCCCGAGGGCCAGCCCCGAGAGGATCCGCATCCCGCCCGCGCTCCAGGCGCCTTCGACAGGCGGCATGGAGACGAGCACCGTGGCCAGCCCGCCAAGGGCGACAAACCCCATGATCCCGACATTGAACAGCCCGGCAAAGCCCCACTGCAGGTTGACCCCGAGCGCCATAATCGCCGAGATCAGCCCCATGTTGAGAATAAACAGCGCAGAGTTCCACGACTGGAGCAGCCCTGTGCCAATGATGAGCACAGCGACAAGAGAAAAATAGATGCTGTTGCGGAGTGTATCGCTCATACCGACTGCCCCTTGAATAGACCTGTGGGTTTGAAGATGAGCACGATCAGAAGGATCACAAAGCTCACCGCGAATTTATAATCTGTCGACAAAAGCTGCACCAACCCGTCCGGCTCAAGCGGCTCGGGCAGCGCATAGACCAGCACTTTTTTCCACGCATATGTGACCGTGACTTCGGAGAAGGCAATGACAAACCCGCCCGCAATCGCGCCGAGCGGGTTGCCAAGCCCGCCCACAATCGCGGCGGCAAAGATCGGCAGCAGAAGCTGGAAATAGACAAAGGGTTTGAACGTCTTATCAAGCCCGTAAAGCACGCCGGCAACCGTGGCGAGCGTCGCCACAATCACCCAGGTCACCATGACAACCCGCTCAGGATTGATCCCGGAGAGAAGAGCGAGGTCCTCATTATCCGAATAGGCGCGCATGGATTTGCCCGTGCGGGTGCGGTTGAGAAACCAGAACAGCGCCGCCACAACGACAATGGCCGTGACCACTGTGATGCCTTGGGTGGTGCGAATGGCGAGGCCCTCGCTCAGCCCGGTCATCTCCTTGAAGCTGCGCACCGAGACGATAAAGCGCTCGCCATCTGCAAAGCGCTGATCATCGGGGCCGATGATAAAGCGGGTCAGACCATTCATCACAAACATCACCCCCATAGAGACGATGACAAGGATCACCGGCTTGGCCTTTTGGGCGCGATAAAAGCGATACACAACACGGTCGGTCAGAAGCACAAGGCCAATACAACCCAATATCCCGAAGGGCAGGGCCAGAAGCGCCGTCGGAAGCGGGCCAAAGCTGATCCCCATGCTCTGGAACCACCAGGTGAACAGCACCGTGATCATGGCGCCAAAAGCCATTGTGTCGCCATGTGCAAAATTGGAAAACCGTAGGATCCCATAAATCAGCGTGACCCCGAGCGCGCCAAGCGCCAGCTGCGCGCCATAGGCGGTCGCAGGGATCAGAACGAAGTTGGCCAGCGCCACGAATGCGTTCAAAAGGTCCATTTAGAAGGCTCCTTCACAAGTGCCAAGATACTGGATCGCGCGCGGCCCAGCGTTAAGATGTCCGCTGAGGCGCGCAGCCTCTGGCGTGATCGAGACGAGATATTCGACGCCTTTGGCGGCGGCAAAGAGTGTGATGAGCGCGGCCTCGGATTTCTTGGCCACAATGACCCAATCACCGTCCGCGGTGGAGACGCTCTGGTTCTGAAGCTGCACATCGATCAGATAGTCCGCCGCACCGCAGGCCTCTGCCTCATAACATTCGGTCTGAAAGCGGCAGACAAAGGCCTGCGCGCTGCTGGCCATACAGAGACAGCCGATCAGGAAAAGCTGGCGCATTCCTCAGCCCCCCAAAAAGCTCTGGCGCACATCCGGATTGGCCAGAAGCTCTTTCCCGCTGCCGGTATGGGCATTGGCGCCCTGCACAAGAACATAGCCTTTATCCGCAATTTCAAGAGCTTGGCGGGCGTTTTGCTCGACCATCAAGATCGGAATGCCGGTGCGCGCCACATCAATGATACGGTCAAACAGCTCATCCATCACAATCGGCGAGACCCCGGCCGTTGGCTCATCCAGCATCAAAAGCTTGGGCTTGGTCATCAGCGCGCGCCCGACAGCCACCTGCTGGCGCTGCCCGCCCGAAAGCTCGCCGGCGGCCTGAAACCGCTTGTCTTTCAGGATCGGAAACAGATCATAAATCTGGGCCATCGTGTCCGAATAATCATCGCTGCGGATGAAGGCGCCCATCTCGAGATTTTCCTCCACCGTCAGAGAGGGGAAAATATTGGAGGTCTGGGGCACAAAGCCCATGCCCTTGACAACACGGTCCTGCGGGGAGAGCGCGGTGATATCCTCGCCATCCAGCCTTACCGACCCCTCGCGCAGATCCAGCATCCCGAAGACCGCTTTCATCGCGGTGGACTTGCCCGCGCCATTCGGCCCGACAATCACAGCAATCTCGCCACGATCCACAGAAATGGTGCAGCCATGCAGAATATCAGGGCCACCCTTGGAATAGCCGCCGGTCATATTCTGACCGATCAAAAAAGGCTCAGACATCCGCGCCCCCCTTTTTCTTTCTCAAAATATCCTGGGGTTTGGGGCAAAGCCCCAAATGTGACAGCTTCATCATGCGCCCACCTTGTCTTTGTTTTTCAGCCCTGTGCCGAGATAGGCTTCGATCACCTCGGGGTTGGCTTTGATCTCTGCGAGCGTGCCCTCGGCCAGAACATGGCCCTCGGCCATACAAATCACCGGATTGCAGAGCATATCAATGAAATCCATATCATGTTCGATCACCACAAAAGTATAGCCGCGCTCTTCATTGAGGCGTTTGATGGTGTCTGAGATGGTGTAGAGCAGGGTGCGGTTCACACCGGCGCCGACCTCGTCGAGAAAGACGATTTTCGCATCCACCATCATGGTGCGGCCCAGCTCCAGAAGCTTTTTCTGACCGCCCGACACCTGACCGGCCTTGTGGTCGGCGAGATGCTCGATGGTGAGAAATTCCAGAACCTCATCCGCCTTGGCGCGCAGCGCGCGTTCCTCATCGGCAATCCGCTTGCGACCAAACCATGTGTTCCACAGCGTCTCGCCCGACTGGCCCGAGGGCACCATCATCAGGTTCTCGCGGCAGCTCATAGAGGAAAACTCATGCGCAATCTGGAAGGTGCGCAGCAACCCCTTGTGAAACAGCGCGTGCGGCGGCAGGCCGGTGATGTCTTCGCCATCCATAATCACGCGCCCGGAGGTGGGCGGCAAGACGCCGGCGATCACATTGAACAGCGTGGTTTTGCCTGCGCCATTGGGGCCGATCAACCCGGTGATCGAGCCTTTTTCAATGCTCAGTGTGGCGCCATCAACAGCATGAAAGCCGCCAAAGTGCTTATGCAGATCATGCACTTCAATCATGCAGTCATCCCCAAATTGTTCTGTCTTTATAAGAAAAACAGCCCGAAGCAAGCCTCGGGCTGTTTGACGTCATGGCAAATAGATCAGCGGTAGCCGATTGTCGAGTAGACGCCATCGGCGAATTCGATTTCCTGATAGTTGCCGGCTGACTCGCCCGCACCCACCAGCTCGACCGCGGTCGCGCCGACATAGTCGATCTCGGTGCCGGCCGCGATCAGATCAAGCGCCTTGCCCAGCTCGCCGGGGAAGATTTGCTCGCCGGGGGCGTTGGCCAGATCCATGATGTGATCTTTGTAGTCGGCCGAGGCTGTGGAGCCTGCTTTGGCCATCGCCATCATGATCAGCGCCGCCGCGTCATAGCTTTCCGGTGCAAATGCGCTTGTGCCGTCAAAGCCTGCGCCTTCGGCCATGCCCACAAAGGTGGCCGCGCCTGTGCTGTCTGTGCCGGGGTAGGCCCCAAACGAGCCGTTCAGCTCTGCGCCGAAGTTTTCGTTCAGCTTCGCGCCGACCATGCCATCGGGGAAGTAGAATGTGTCAAACGCGCCTGTGTCGAGTGCGGAGCGCACAACGCCCGAACCGCCCTGATCGACATAGCCCGCCACAACAAGCACTTCGCCACCCGCCGAGGCCAGAGCGCCGACTTCGGCAGAGTAGTCGGCTTTGCCGTCTTCATGGGCCGAAACGATTGTGACAGTGCCGCCGGCCGCTTCAAACTCGGTTTGAATCGCATCGGCCAGGCCCTTGCCGTAGTCGTTGTTTGTGTAGGTGATCGCGATTTCCTTGAAGCCACGGTCCTGCAGGATATTTGTAACGATCACGCCTTGGCGCGCATCTGAGGGCGCTGTGCGGAAGAACAGGCCGTCATCTTCGGCAGTCGAGAGGCCGGGCGATGTGGCGGAGGGTGACACCATGACAATACCGTTCGGGCGGGCGACGTTTTGCAGGATCGCCCCTGTGACGCCGGAGCAATCCGCGCCCATGATACCGGCCACGCCGTCAGATGTGACAAGGCGCTCGGCCGCCGATGTCGCCGCAGCGGCATCAATACAGGTCGAGTCACCGCGCACAGGCACAACGGCAGAGCCGCCCATGAACTTGCCGCTGTCGCTCACTTCTTTCATCGCCAGCTCGGCACCGGCGGCCATGGCAGGGGTGATGGATTCGAGCGGGCCGGTGAAGCCGAGGATGATGCCGATTTTAACATCATCTGCAAAGGCACCACCTGCCATCAGGGCAGATGCGGCTGTTGCCATAAGGAATTTTTTCATGTGTCTTCTCCCAAGTGGTGTTTTTGTTTTGACTGCCGCACAGAATAGCGCAGTGGATAAAAAAGAAAAGCGTGATTTTGGGCCTCTTGACCAAGCGTTAAGTGGCGTTTGCCGCAACTGGAGCGGCCTGTGCATCTCGCGCCAGACGCCGCCCAGCAGCCAAGCGCACAGCCGAGGCATCAGGCCAGATCACAGCCCGGCCTAGATCACCTGCACATCCAGTGGCGGAAAGCCGTTGAAACCGACGCTTGAATAGGTCGTCGTATAGGCGCCGGTGTTGCGGATCAGCACGCGATCACCCACCGCCAGAGCGAGCGGAAGCATGACAGGGCGCTTTTCATAGAGCACATCGGCGCTGTCACAGCTTGGCCCCGCGAGCACACAGGGGCCCATGGCTTGGCCGTCCTTGGCGGTTTCAAACGGGTAGCGGATCGCCTCGCCCTCGGTTTCGGCCAGACCGGAAAAGCGGCCAATGTCCAGATAGACCCAGCGCAGGCTGTCTTGCGCCGATTTTTGCGACACAAGCAGCACCTCGCAGACAATCACGCCGGCCTCGGCCACAAGCCCGCGGCCCGGCTCGGCCATCACACGGGTGGGGGCGTCAAACAGGCTGTCAATCTGGGCCATGACCGCGCCCGCATAGGCGCAGGGGGCCTCGATCGCCTCGCCGTAAAACGCCGGAAAGCCGCCGCCGATGTTGAGCAGGCTCAAGCCGTGCCCCGCCGCTTGCGCGGCCTTCCATGTTTTGGCCAGCTCGGCCAGAGGCGCGGCCCACATCTCGGCGCGGCGGGTTTGGGAGCCGACATGAAAGGAGAGGCCCACCGGCTCAAGCCCGAGCGCGCGAGCATAATCCAATAGCTCAAGCGCCATCGCGCCATCACAGCCAAACTTGCGGCTCAGCGGCCAGTCGGCCTCGCAGGACCCGACCAGCAGGCGGATATAAACCTCTGCGCGCGGCGCATGGGCGGCGATCTTGTCAAGCTCGGCTGCGCTGTCGGCTGCAAAGAGCCGCACACCCACCGCGTGGGCATAGGCGATATCGCTGGCGCGCTTGACGGTATTGCCAAAAGAAATCCGCGCAGGATCGGCACCCTGCGCAAGGCAGAGCGCGATCTCCCCGCGCGAGGCCGCATCAAAGCCCGAGCCTTCGCCAACCAGCGCCGCAATGAGCTTTGGCTCGGGATTGGCTTTGACGGCATAGTGGATTTCGGCGCGGCCAAGACCGGCTTTGAGGCGGTGATATTGCGCCCGCAGGCGCGCGATCTCCAGCACAACGGTCGGGCGTTCAAAACTCTGTGCCGCGATAAAGGCGTCAAGTGCGCAGGGCACATCAGATGAGGGCACACCAGATGAAGGCATAGCAGAAGA
>JAHBAM020000207.1 GCA_018500125.2 Roseobacter sp.
CAAAATCCCCGACAAAAGCCCAAGCCCCGCCGCAGGGTTCATCGCCCGCCGCAAAAGCCCGCCCGTGCCTCCCGCCAGATCCGACAGCACCAGAACCCCGACAAGCCCAAGCCCGATCGCCCCCATCCCGCCAAGGCTCACCCGATCGCCCAAAACAACAAAGCCCACCAGCGCCGTCAGCATGACTTCGGTTTTCTTAAAGGTGATCCCCACAGCAAAATTGCGGCTCGCAAAAATCGCCACAACACACCAAGTCGCCAAAATCTGCGTCACCCCGCCACTCAAGACATAGAGCACAAACCGCGGCCCAACAGAGGGCAGCCCCTCCCCGAGCCAAAGCAAATAGACGAGCGCCAGAAGCGTCACAAACGGCGCAGTATAGACAAACCGCGCCAGCGTCGCCCCGCCCGCCGAGAGCGCGCCCATGCTCAGGTGTTTTTGCAAGGTAAAGCGCAGCGTCTGAAACGCTGCCGCCATCACCGAAAGGACAATCCAGCTCATCACCCTCTATAGGCGCAGCCCTACTCGCTTGGCCAGAGCGGATGCGGCACAGGGTCTTTCGCCCGCAGAAAATACGTCGCAAACACTTGCCCGTATGAGCGGTAATAATAGCCGTCATTCTTGCCCAGAAACGCCTCCCGCTCCGCACGAAACACCCCCGGCAAGCGATACCAGGGCACAGCGGGGCGCTCGTGGTGCACCACATGATAGTTGTTGTTGAGAAACAAAAGCGCCAGCAGCCCGCGATCCTCGACAATCACAGTGCGCCCCTGACAGGCCTCATGCGCGCGATGCTCAAGATAGGTGCGGATCTTCAACACGCCCAGCGCCGCATATGTTGCCAGCAAGAGCGCCCAAAGCGGCATTGATCCAACCGCCAGCGCCCACCAGATCACAAGCCCGACCGCCGGGATATGCACAAGCCAGGCCGTCAAAGCGGCTCGGTCCCCCGCAACAATCGCCCGCCAGTCCGCGCGCATGAAAAAAATCTGCCCCAGAATCGGCCCGATCACGATCCGCCCCAGCAAAGTGTTGTTGAGCGTCAGCAAAGCCTGCCCCCACCGCGGCATCGCGGCCCAGACCTTCGGATCGCGGTAGTTGCTCTCCGGATCATCATAAGGATCGGTCAGCTGTTCGTCGCGATGGTGGATCAGATGCAGATCGCGAAACCGGCCATAAGGGATCACAAGCGAGAGCTGCACAAAGACAAGCGCCTCATTGAGCCATTTCAGCCGCGTCGGATGCCCGTGCAGCGCCTCGTGACAGAGCGAGGAATGCATCACCGCCGCCAGCGTCACACAGATCATCCCGAAAGGCAGCCAGAGCTGTGCCGCCCAGGTCGTGCCAAAGGCCCAAAGCCCGTATGTCGCCGCCAAAAGCCCGAGCGTCGGCCACTCAACCGGCGCAATCCTCATAGCCGCCCCCACGAGACATTGGCCCAGAAGCGCTCATAGCCAAAGTAAAGCGTAAACCCGACAGCCGTATTGATCAGCGCCATTACCCCGCCAACAGCCAAAGAGCCCGTCGCCACAAAGCCGACAACGCTCATCATGCACAACCCTAGGAGGTTCCACACAATCGCTTTGGCAAGGGTCCGTTTACGCGTTTCCAAGGCGGGCTCCATCATTTGTCTGTCCGTCAAGCGATACACAGCCTTTGCTCCTCGGCGCAGCCCGAATATGATTAACATTTTCAATCATTGGTGATATAAATCACCATATGCAGGATAAACTAGACAAACGCCTCCGCGCGGCCCACTTCCGCCAGCGCCTCGCCAGCGCCCTGAGCACCGCCGGCCAAAGCCAGGCCGCCCTCGCCCGCCAGATCGGCGTGGACCGCTCCACCATCTCCCAGCTCCTCTCCGGCCAGGGCGCGCGCCTGCCCAATGCGCAGGTGGTGGGCGAATGCGCCGCCGCCCTCGGCGTCTCGGCCGACTGGCTGCTCTCGCTCTCTGACAGGCCCGAAACCGCCGCCGCCCTTCTGGCCAACTCCCTCACCCTCACAGAAGCCCCCCGCGCGATGATTGATGAGCAGATTTTTGAGTGGCACAAGGAAGCCGCCGGCTACAAAATCCGCCATGTCCCCGCCGCGCTGCCCGATATGCTCAAGACCCGCGAGATGCTCAACTGGGAATATGCGCCCCACCTGGGCCGCACCGCAGAACAGGCGATCGGCGCCATGCAAGACCGCCTCACCTTCATCCGCCAAAGCCCCTCGGATTACGAAATCGCCCTGCCACTCTATGAAATCGCGAGCTTCGTGCATGGCGAAGGCTACTACCGCGGCCTGCCGCTCGCCACCCGTCGCGCCCAGATCGCCCGCTTCAAAGAGCTGCATGAGCAGCTCTACCCGCGCCTGCGGATCTACCTGTTTGATGCCCGCCGCCTGTTCTCCTCCCCGATCACAGTCTTCGGCCCGCTCCTCGCCGCCCTCTATGTCGGGCGCGATTACCTCACCTTCCGCGACCGCGAGCGCATCGCCGCCCTGACCCAACATTTTGACGCCCTCGTGGTCGAGGCCCGCATCACAGCCCGCGACTTCCCCGATCATCTGGACAGCCTCGCCGCAGACCTCCCCTGATCCTTCCTCTTTCCAAAACTATCCTGGGGGTCTGGGGGCAAAGCCCCCAGCCGGTCGGATTGGCAAAGCCAATTCGATCTTAGAGTTTGGGATCAGGGTTTTCGGTGTGCCCGTCCACAGCAATCACCTGCCCGCTCACCAGCCGCGCCTTCTGCGAGCCAAGGAACACCGCCATATTGGCAATATCCTCTGCGCTCACAAAACTGCGCATCGAGGTGCCTGCGGCATAGCCCTCATAGACCTGATCGCGCGTCATCCCCTTGGCGCGCGCCTCACGGGCCAAGACGCCCTCCATCCGCGCGCCCTCCACAGCGCCGGGACAGATCGCATTGGCGCGGATCCCGTAGGGTCCAAGCTCCATCGCCAGCGTTTTCATCAGGCCAATCACCGCCCATTTCGCCGCCGCATAGGGCGCGCGAAACGGATAGCCATATTGCCCCGCCGTCGAGGAGGTCAGCACAATCGAGCCGCTCAAAGCGCTCTTCATGATCGGCGCCGCATATTTCGCCGCCAGAAACGCACCCTCAAGGTTCACGCTCACACAGCGCTGCCAGTCGGCCAGCGCAATATCCTCAACCGCCGCCGTCGGCCCCGCAATCCCCGCATTGGCGCAAAGCACATCCAGCCGCCCCCAGCGCGCGTCAAGCTCGGCAAAAAACTCGGCCATGGCCGCCTCATCAGAGGCATCCACATCCGCCGCGCCCCAGCCCGCAGGCAGTGTTGCAAGCGCCGCCCTGTCCACATCCGTCACCCAGACTTCTGCGCCCTCCGCCGCAAAAGCCTCTGCCATGGCGCGCCCGATCCCGGACGCGCCCGCTGTGATCAAAACCTTCACCGCGGTGCCCCCACAGCGCGGCCCAGCCCCTCCGGCGCAGCCAAACCGGCATGGGCCGTTGCAACCTTGCCCAAAGCCGCCTCAATCTGGGGCGCCGGCGGAGCCGCCCGCCGCGTCGCCAGATCGACGTGCAAAAGCATATGCTCCCCCGTCGCCAAGAGGCGCGCGCCTTCGCACATTTCATGCCAGAGATGCATCTTCTTGCCCTCCCCCAGAATGACTTGCGTGCGCACGGTGATCTTGGCCCCCGCATGGACCTCGTCCAGATGCCGGATATGGGTCTCGGCGGTAAAATAGCTTCCTCCGCTCGCGATATAGGCCGCATCACAGCCGATCATCTCCATAAAGCGGTCGGTTGAATCGGCAAAAGCCTGCAAATAGCGGCTCTCGGTCATATGGCCGTTGTAATCGAGCCAGTCGAGCGGCACCACGCGGTTGAGCGTCAGCACAGGCTGGCCGAGGTCTTCAATCGCGTCGATATGCGTGGCAATCCCGGCCCCCGCGCGCAGACTCTTGTCATGGGCGTTCTGCAACGCGCCCGCGCCCCAGTCATTGGCGCCAAGCGCGCGCATCATACCAACAAGGTTGTCGTCGCGAATGCGCTCCAGCTCGCGGATGCTGTGCATCCCGCTCTGCGCATCCGACTGATCGGCAATCGCATCGACAAGCTCATCGGTCAGCTCGGGCACATCCATAAGCTTGGTCCAGGGCCAGCTCAGGCAGGGGCCGAACTGCGCAATAAAGTGGCGCATCCCCGCCTCGCCACCGGCCACACGGTAGGTCTCAAACAGGCCCATCTGCGCCCAGCGAATGCCAAAGCCGTAGCGGATCGCATTGTCGATCTCCTCGGTTGTGGCAATGCCGTCATTGATCAGCCAAAGCGCCTCGCGCCAGACCGCCTCAAGAAAGCGGTCCGCGATATGGGCATCAATCTCTTTCTTGAGATGCAAAGGATACATCCCGATCCCCGAAATCACCTCTTTGGCCGCCGCGATCACCCCCGCATCATTGGCCTCTGTGGTGACAAGCTCGACAAGCGGCAAAAGATAAACCGGGTTAAACGGATGGGTCACAACGATCTGGCGCGCGGTCTTCATGCCCGCCTGAAGCTCGCTCGGCTTGTAACCCGATGTGGAGGAGCCGATCACCGCCTCTGCCCCCACACAGTCGGCCAGCTGGCCATAGACCTTATGCTTGATGTCCAGCCGCTCGGGCACACTCTCCTGAACCCAAAGGGCGCCGTCGCAGGCCTCGGCCAGATCGGCGTGAAAGCTCAGACGCCCTTCTTCGGGCAGCGCCATA
>JAHBAM020000233.1 GCA_018500125.2 Roseobacter sp.
AGATGTGTATAAGAGACAGCCCCGTTGATCCCGCAAAGGCCGGGGCACGTCCGGACACTTCCGGCCAATTTCGGCACAAAACAGAGCAAAACAGGGCAAAACTCTGCCCTGTCGCAATTCTTCGCCCTTTCCCCCTAGCGCCGCGCCCGCCGCTCCCCTACCTTAAGCACAGGTAGAAACGTGCAATGGTGGGAGATTTATGACCGGAACTGGCTTGCAAAAACTGGCCTTCGCGCTGCTGGTGCTGCTCATGCTCTACGCCTCCGTCTTCGGAGCGGCCTGATGTCAGAGCGGTTCGGCGGACGCTACAGCCCCCAGACCGGCGCAAACAGCTATCAGGGCGCGCGCCGCACCCGCGCCGGCGGGCGCATCAATCTGCTGTTTCTCGCGCCGCTGCCGATGGTCTGGCAGGCCTTCACATCCCCGCCCGACGAGATGTTTCTCTGGCTTGCCGCCCTCGCAGCCTGTCTGCTCGCCGCATGGCTGACCCGCGCGGGCCAGCAGGCCCATGACGCCTATGAGGCGCGCAAAATAGCCCGCCGCCCGGCCCTGCCGCGCAAACTCCTCGGCTCGCTCCTCACAGGTGCGGGCCTCGCGCTGGCGGGCCTTGCCGGCTTTGGCGCGCTGGCGGCGGCACTCTTTGGCGTGTTGGGCCTTGCGCTGCATTTTGCCGCCTTCGGGGCCGATCCGCTTGTCAACAAAGGCATGGAGGGCATTGACCAGCTCCAGAGCGACCGCGTCGCCCGCGCCGTCAGCCAGGCCGAAGAACACCTCGCCGCCATCAGCGAGGCCGCCCACCGCGCCGCAGACCGTCAGGTCAGCGCGCGTGTCGACCGCTTCCAGACCCAGGCGCGCGCCCTGTTGCGCACCGTCGAGGACGACCCGCGCGATCTCGCCGCAGCGCGCAAATTTATGGGCGTCTATCTGCGCGGCGCGCGCGACGCAACCGAGGCATTCGTCGCTCTCTATAGCCGCGCCCGCAGCACCGAGGCCAAGACTGATTACCTCGCCCTGCTGAGCGATCTGCAAGACAGTTTTTCCGCCAAAAACCGCCACCTTATGCTCGATGACCGCACCGATCTCAATATCGAGATCGACGTGCTGCGCGACAGGCTCGCCCAGGAAGGCATCCGTTTAGACAAGTCCTGATTTAAAAATGAAAGTGAGGTCCGACATGGCCAGCGAAACCCGACAGAAAGCCCAAGACACCCTCGCCCTCGTGGAAGAGGTCAACGCCGTTGTCCTGCCCGAGCCGGCCGCAGCCAGTGCCGTTGTGCCCCTGAGCGAAGCCAAGGGCGCTCTGGGCAAAGAAATCAAAGCGCGCATGGCCGAGCTGGACATGAACGACACCCGATCTATCGTCAGCTTCGGCTCCGCCGCCCAGGCCGAGCTTCAGGTGATTTCCCAATCCATGCTCCAAGGCGTGCGCAACAAAGATGTCGGCCCGGCCGGCGACAGCCTGCGCGGCATCGTCACTACAATCCGCGGTTTTTCCGTCAGCGAGCTTGATGTGCGCCGCGAACGCACATGGTGGGAAAAACTCCTTGGCCGCGCCGCGCCCTTTGCCAAGTTCACCGCAAAGTTCGAGCAGGTGCAGGGCCAGATCGACCGCATCACAGAGAGCCTGCTTGACCACGAGCACACCCTTCTCAAAGACATCAAATCGCTCGATCTGCTCTATGAAAAAACACTCGCCTTCTATGACGAACTGGCGCTCTATATCGCTGCGGGCGCCGAAAAGCTGCGCCTGCTCGACACAAAGGAGATCCCCGCCCTTGAGGCCAAACTCGACAAGGCCGCCGAGACAGACAAGGTCATGCGCGCCCAAGAGCTGCGCGATCTGCGCGCCGCGCGCGATGATCTGGAGCGCCGCCTGCATGATCTGAAGCTCACCCGCCAAGTCACCATGCAGTCGCTGCCCTCGATCCGCCTCGTGCAGGAAAACGACAAATCGCTGGTCACAAAGATCAACTCCACATTGGTCAATACCGTGCCCCTCTGGGAAACCCAGCTCGCGCAGGCCGTAACACTCCAGCGCTCCGCTGAGGCCGCCGCCGCCGTGCGCGACGCCAATGATCTGACAAACGACCTCCTGAGCGCCAATGCCAAAAACCTGCGCGACAGCAACCGCATGATCCGTCAGGAAATGGAGCGGGGCGTGTTCGATATCGACGCCGTGAAACAGGCCAACGCCGAGCTGATCGGAACCATCGAAGACAGCCTCCAGATCGCCGATGACGGCAAGGCCAAACGCGCCGCCGCCGAAGCCGAGCTGAAAAAAATGGAAGCCGAGCTGCGCGACGCCCTCGCCTCTGCCAAGGCGCATAAAACCGGCACAGGCGATACCGCTGGCACCGCCGTGCCGGGCTAGCCCCATGGCCCGCACCCGCCGCCTCTTTACACAGACCGGGGCAGCTCTTTTCGGGCTGTCCCTTCTGCCCCTTCTGGCAGGCTGCGATTTTGCCGAGCGCACTGGCCTCAAGCCCGCCGCCCGCCCTGCTCTGTCTGCAGATCAAGACAGCTCCGCGCAACAGGCCGCGCCCTCCGGCACATCGCGCGCCTTGGCCGCCTATTATCAAAAGCTCGAAACCCGCCTGCTCGCCCAAGGGCTGCTGCGCCGCGACGGCGGCGGCCCCGACACCGCCTTTGACGCCCGGAATCTGGCCGATAATTTCGCCGCCATCGCCTTTTATGACGAGCACTCAACCGGCACTTTTCTCAAAGGCACCCAGGCCCTCAGCCGGTTTCACCCCTGGCGCGGCCCTGTGCGCTTTGAAGCGCATTTCGGCCCCTCCGTTCCCGCAGCCACGCGCACCGCCGATCGCGCCACCATCAAATCCTATGCCGCCCGCCTCGCCCGTGTGACAGCCCACCCGGTCAGCATGGCCCCCGATGGCAATTTCCACATTCTGGTGATGAGCGCCGATGACGGCCCGGCCCTGCGCGACACGATCGCCCGCGTCTGGCCCGAGTTTCCGCAGGCCCGCATCGAGCGCCTGCTCGCCCTGCCACGCGATATCTACTGCCTTGTGCACACCAATACCCCCTCCGCCCCGCAGGGCCACGAACGCGCCATCGCCCTGATCCGCGCCGAACACCCGCCCCTGATGCGCCTGTCCTGCCTGCACGAAGAGCTGGCCCAAGGCCTCGGCCTGTCCAATGACAGCCCCCTCGCGCGGCCCTCGATCTTCAACGACGACGAAGAATTCGCCACCCTCACAAGCCACGACGAACTGCTTCTCAAAATGCTCTATGACCCCCGCCTGAGGAGCGGCATGAGCCTGACAGAGGCCCGCCCCGTCATCACAGACATCGCCGCCGGGCTTACGAGCAACCGATGAAAGACAAAACTCAAAACAAAAAGCAGCTCATTCGAAAGACTGAGCAGGACACAAGCGCAACTGCACTGAACGGCGGTCATCTTGCTCTTGGAATTACTATTGGAGTGCTAATTTGCGTTGTTTTTGCTCTGATAATTTCTGTCCTGAATGTTACTCCTTCACGTCAGGAGTTTATTTCAATAGTTCCTAGCATGGTGTCGTTAGCAGTTGCAGTTGTTGCGCTTATAATTAGCTACAATTCCATGATCGAGCAGCGTCGAATAAGGCAAGCTGGGACTGATCCTGTTTTGATTCTACACTTTGGACAACGCGCGGATGCCAGAGGGCTAGTAACCTTAAACATTTCGAATGTTGGTTCAGGCGCAGCAATGAATGTTAGGCTTGAGGTCGTTCCGCCTGATGTCGACCTAGAAAAGTTCCAACTCGTTACCAACGTGTTCGAACGCCACCATCCATTCAGGACTATTCTACAAGGTCAATCCATTCAATTTTCGCTCGCGATGGGATTTAATCTGTTTGGAAAACAGGGCATCCTTCCTCCTTTTGACGCCTCTTTGTTTTATTCTGATATTGATGGAAACGATTATTCCGCCAGCTTCGAACTGGATATTAGAGAGATGGAAAAGCTCGGATCTGAGCAATCACTAGAGACGAGATCGACCAAAGCACTCGAAAGCATAAATAATGAGTTTAAGTCGCTTAACAGCTCGTCAAAACCGTTCTCGGTAATAACCCAGTCGAAAACGGAATACGCTGATGAACTGGAAGCGTTTGTCAAAAATCAAGAAAACAAGGAGTAAGTTGATGGGCATTTTTGACTTTCTGACCGGCGAGTTTATCGACGTGATCCACTGGGTTGATGACAGTCGCGACACTCTGGTCTGGCGCTTTGAGCGCGAAGGCCACGCGATCAAATATGGCGCCAAGCTCACCGTGCGCGAGGGGCAAGCCGCTGTCTTTGTTCATGAAGGCCAGCTCGCCGATGTCTTCACCCCGGGTCTCTACCTGCTCGAAACCAACAATATGCCGCTGATGACAAGCCTCAATCACTGGGACCACGGCTTTGACAGCCCGTTCAAATCCGAGATCTACTTTGTCAACACCACCCGCTTTTCCGATCTCAAATGGGGCACCAAAAACCCGATCATCGCGCGCGACCCGGAGTTCGGCCCGGTGCGGCTGCGCGCCTATGGCAGCTATGCCGTCAAGGTGAGCGATCCCGCCCGCTTTCTCACGGAAATCGTCGGCACCGATGGCGAATTCACCATGGATGAAATCAGCGGCCAGATCCGCAACATCATCGTGCAAGACGTCTCCCGCACCCTCGCCAGCGCCGGTCTGCCGGTGCTCGATATGGCCGCCAACACCCGCGAACTGGGCGGGCTGATCGCCCGCGACATCGCCCCACATCTCAACGCCTATGGTCTTCACATCCCCGAATTCTATATCGAAAATATATCCCTCCCCGAAGCCGTCGAAGCGGTTCTGGACAAGCGCAGCGCCCTCGGCCTGATCGGCGATCTGTCCCACTATATGGGTTTTCAGGCCGCCAACAGCCTCACAGCCGACGGCCCCACGCAGAGCGCGGGCGCGCTTCAGGCCGGCCTTGGCGCAGGCTTGGGGGTGCAAATGGCCCGCGAAGCCTCCCGTCAGCCCGGCCCATGGGCTGTC